>CAYNGS010000084.1:0-8830 GCA_964396625.1 uncultured Flavipsychrobacter sp. | reverse complement strand
CATGGCATGAGCAGCATCACCGATGCACAAGAGGCCATTTGTGTACCATTTTTCCAGGTGGTCTATGTCAACGGCGAGCAGCTTTATGTCGTCCCAGCCTTTCAGTTCATTTATCCGGTCGGCTAAAAATGGCGCAACAGACGTAATGTCCTGCTTTAGTGACTCAAATCCTTTTTGCTTAATTTTATCGTACCCTCCTTTTTCTATCACATAAGCACATTGCCAATAGCTATCCCTGTCCAGCATTACCATTACCTTGCCGTAGGCAAACCGACCTAATATCTGCGCCGGATCGCGCTCCTGCCTCGATACGCGTAGCCACAATACGTCAATTGGTGCACCGGTCTTAATGACTTTAAGCGCTGCTTTTTCACGCAACAGCGAGTGCCGCCCGTCGGTAGCTATAACAATATCTGCAAAAACCTGCAGCGGGCCGTCCTTCGTTGCCGCATTTATCCCGATCACTCTGCCTCCCTGTTTTACAATGTCTGTCGCAGCCGTATTCATTAGCAGTTTAAACGTTGCATAGCCCGAAGCATGTTTTGCAATGAAGTTCAGGAAATCCCATTGAGGCATCAGGCCAAGGACGGGTTTCACCACTTTCAGGTGCGTGAAGTCAGCTATTTTTATAGAAGTGTCTTTGAAAACCGCTGTAAAGCTCGTTAATTCCTGGTGGGGTATTTTTAAGAACTCATTGAGCAACCCAAGTTCAGACATTAGCTGCATCGTGGATGGGTGGATCGTATCACCACGAAAGTCGCGAAAAAAATCTGCATGTTTCTCCAGCACCACTACCTCGATGCCTGCCCTTGCAAGCAGGTAACCCAGCATCATTCCCGCGGGGCCGCCACCTGTAATGCAGCATGTTGTAATAATTTTATTGTCTATCATGTGGCAGACTATTTGTCGCAGTTGTCGCCTCAGTATATATAAATATAGTACCGTTGGCGCCGGGAATGGCTGCTCATGCTTAAGGTCGGTAAGATTTCTTTTACATTTCGCTGACAATTGAACGATGCAGATCAGGTTTAATCAGATGCTGTTGAAGTAGTTTTGCAGCTTACTAATATATTATGAAACAAACTGCTACTTCGATTCAAATAACCATAACTGTGCTGCTGGTTTTTGCGGGGCTTTTATCCAGAGCGCAGGATGCCAAAAATCTTGCCTACCCCGATGAGAAACATTTTAAGAATCTTCGCCAGCTTACAACAGGCGGCGACAATGCAGAGGCTTATTTTGGGTTCGATAACGAGCATATCACCTTCCAGCGCACCTGTCCAAAAGACGGACTTAGTTGCGACCAGATATTTTATGGTACCATACCAACATCAGCAGGTAAGCAATTTGATTACAAGCTGGTGAGCACCGGCAAGGGACGCACCACCTGCGCCTATCTTATGCCCGATCATAAACACTTTCTTTATGCATCCACGCACAAGGCAATGGATACTTGTCCGCCGACACCGGACCGCAGCAAGATCAAAAAATATGTGTGGCCCGTTTACTCCACCTACGACATCTTCATAGCCGACCTGAAAGGCAATATTACTAAGCAGCTGACCACTACACCGGGCTATGACGCAGAGGCTACTATATCTCCAAAGGGAGATAAAATAGTGTTTACCAGTATGCGCAACGGGGATATAGATATCTACACAATGGACCTCGATGGCGGCAATGTTAAACAAATAACCCGCGATCTTGGTTACGATGGCGGCGCCTGTTTTTCGCCGGATGGCAAGAAGATAGTGTGGCGTGCATCACGCCCGCAGACACCCGAAGAGATAAAGGAGTATAAAGATCTGCTGGACCAGGGATTAGTGATGCCTACGCACATGGAGTTGTTCATCGCCAATGCTGATGGCTCGGATGCGCACCAGGTAACACATCTCGGCAAGGCCAACTGGGCGCCCGCTTTCACGCCCGACGGCAAGCGCATTGTGTTCGCCTCCGACTTTGAATACGAACGCGGCTTCCCCTTCAATATGTACCTCATCAACCTCGACGGCTCAGGTTTGGAACGCATTTCGCACGATGGCAGCTTCGATGCTTTCCCGATGTTCTCGCCGGATGGCAAGAAGTTCATCTTCAGCTCCAACCGCAACAATGGCGGCGGCCACGACACAAATGTTTTCGTTTGCGATTGGGTAGATTGATCCTGCAATTTGATAAGTTGCAGATTCTGAAACAGAATTAGTATTTTGCCATAGCAAACCGCAGATGTGGGGTTGCAAAAAAACGCAATGTTTCGTTCCTTTTTATTAGTAGGCATTGGCGGCGCGGCGGGCAGCATGTTGCGCTACGGAGTCGGCTCTGCGGTGAGCCGCTACATAACCACGCCATTTCCCATCGGCACATTCTCTATCAACGTTATCGGCTCACTGATCATCGGCATTTTGTTTGGCCTTGTATCCCGCAACCAGTGGTTGCAGGAGGGTGGTATGCTCTTGCTCGCCTCCGGTTTTTGCGGCGGGTTCACCACTTTTTCCACTTTTGCCCTTGAGAATGTTACACTTATGCAGAAAGGACAGTCATTTATGGCCGTTTTATACACGGGTGTCAGCCTTGTTATAGGGCTTCTATTATGCCGCCTTGGTATCTGGCTTGCCGGGTAGCAGTGCATTTTCCCGCCTTTTTGATTTATACTTACATGTTTGGTAATTTCGCAGGCCGTACTTAAATAATTTCGAACATGATTGAAATAAAAGTCCCCACCGTTGGTGAGTCAATAACTGAGGTGACGCTTGTAAAGTGGCTGAAGAAGGAAGGTGATTATGTGAACAGGGACGAGCTGCTGTGCGAACTGGAATCGGAAAAAGCCACTTTCGAGCTTAACGCCGAGCAGGCAGGGACACTGCACATCGTAGCGCAGGAAGGGGCCACGATAAACATAGGTGATGTGGCCTGCACTATAGATGAAACTGCGGCGAAACCCACTGCGGCTGCACAGCCCGCAGCAGCGCCTGCAGCCCCCAAGGCCGAAACGCCAAAAAAAGAAACAAAGGCGCCTGCGCCAAAAGCAGCCCCACAGCCGGATGCAAAGGCTACGCCCGTGGCACAAGCCATCATGAGCGATAAACAGGTGAAGCCCACAGAAGTAAAAGGAACGGGAACAAAAGGAAGGATATTAAAGCAAGACGTGCTAGAGGCTATTTCGCACCCGGGGCGCAAGGGTGGGGATGCCGCATTCAGCAGGGAAGAGCGGCGCGATAAGATGAGCAATCTGCGTAAAACAGTATCACGCAGGCTGGTGGAAGCGAAGAACAGCACCGCCATGCTCACCACATTCAACGAGGTGGATATGACGCGTATAATGGAAACACGCAAGCAGTACAAAGATACTTTCAAGGAAACCCATGGGGTAAACCTGGGCTTCATGTCTTTCTTTGTAAAGGCATGCTGCACTGCATTGCAGGAGTGGCCCGCCGTGAACGCCTATATTGACGGTGACGCGCTGGTGTATCATGATTATTGCGACATATCCATCGCTGTGTCTGCGCCGAAAGGGCTGGTAGTGCCGGTGATACGAAATGCAGAAAGCCTCGGTATGGCAGACATAGAAAAGAAAGTGGTGGAGCTGGCTACCAAGGCGCGCGATAATAAACTGAGCCCCGATGAGATGGCAGGTGGAACTTTTACCATCACTAATGGTGGTGTGTTCGGCTCGCTGATGTCAACACCCATTATCAACATACCACAGTCAGCCATCCTCGGCATGCACAAAATTCAGGACAGGCCCGTTGCGATCAATGGTAAAGTTGAGATCCGGCCAATGATGTATGTGGCCGTTAGTTATGACCACCGTATCATCGATGGCCGCGAATCAGTCGGTTTCCTGGTCAGGGTGAAAGAATTACTCGAAAACCCTGAGCTGCTGCTGTTCGGCAAGGATCCGGTGAAAACTTTGCTGGAGGTGTAAGACCCCAATCGCCCTGAAATGACCTTCATGCATTTCGCAAAAAAGCTGATACGAACCCTGGGTCGTTCGTTTTGCATCTGGCGTTAAAGCAGATTTTAGGTTTATCCTCGGAGCGGCTCATTGATGAATGACTGTAACAGACAATAGTAAAGGGCCCCTTTTGAGTGGCCCTTTTTACTTCCTTACGAAACCATATCGTTCAGGACGACGCTCCAACATTAAATGTTGTACTACACGCCCAGTTTCTTCTTCAACCCCTCGTTCAGCGCGTCCAGAAACTCTTCGGTATATAAATAGTCCTTGCCGTGGCTTACTTTGTTGCCACTGACGCATACTGCCAAATCCTTAGTCATTTTACCGGACTCTACTGTTTCTATACACACCTGTTCCAGGGCGTGAGAGAAGTTGATCAGTTCCTGGTTGTTGTCGAGCTTGCCGCGGAATGCCAGCCCCCTGGTCCATGCGAAGATGGATGCGATAGGATTGGTAGAGGTCGGATTACCCTTCTGGTATTCGCGATAGTGGCGCGTCACCGTTCCGTGGGCTGCTTCCGCCTCCATAGTATTTCCATCCGGGGTAATGAGCACTGACGTCATCAGGCCGAGCGATCCGAAGCCCTGGGCCACGGTGTCGCTTTGCACATCGCCGTCGTAGTTCTTGCATGCCCATACAAAGTTGCCATGCCATTTAAGCGCGCTGGCCACCATGTCGTCTATCAGGCGGTGTTCATATTCTATCTTATTCTTTTCAAACTCTGCCTTGAACTCTTCATTGTATATCTTCTCAAAAATGTCCTTGAAACGGCCGTCATATTTTTTCAGGATGGTGTTCTTCGTAGAGAGATACAAAGGCCACTGTTTCTGCAGTGCCATATTAAAACAAGCACGTGCAAATCCCGTGATAGACTCATCGGTATTGTACATTGCCAGCGCTACGCCGTCGCCTTTAAAGTTATATACTTCATGCTCTATGTTCTCGCCGTTCTCACCCTCAAATTTTATGGTCAGTTTTCCTTTTCCCTTCACCACGAAATCCGTAGCGCGATACTGGTCGCCGAAGGCATGGCGGCCTATGCATATGGGCGCCGTCCAGTTTGGCACAAGGCGTGGAATATTGTTCATCACAATTGGCTCACGGAATACAGTGCCGTCGAGTATGTTGCGGATGGTGCCATTAGGGCTCTTCCACATCTGCTTCAGGTTGAATTCTTTTACACGTGCTTCGTCCGGAGTAATGGTTGCACACTTGATACCCACGCCATATTGCTTTATCGCATTTGCCGAATCAACTGTAACCTGGTCATTGGTTGCATCGCGATGCTCCACGCCCAGATCATAATACTTGATGTCAATATCGAGGTAGGGCAGAATGAGTTTTTCTTTTATATACTTCCAGATAATTCGGGTCATTTCATCGCCATCCAGTTCCACAACCGGGTTAGCTACTTTGATCTTTGCCATGAGGGATTGAATTTTGTGTGTGTTTAATTTATGATATGATTAATTGATTTTTTAAAACCGCACAAATGTAATGAGTTTATGTAAATAGAAAACTGATTAACAACATGGGCTCGGGGATGTGGAAAAATAGAATTATTTATTAATAAGAGGCGGTCAATCCAGCTTGTCCAGATAGATGAGCAGGGCTTTCCAAGTGAAATCGCCGGGCTTTAGCTGAAGCCCATAGGCCAGATTCACATATTCTGTAAGCCGTGCCTTTGTTCTGCTAACTGACGAGGACCCAATAGCCGTCTCGCTGCCGTTGTACACGACCACAACAGAATTTGCATCGATGTCTTCAGGTGAGTATATAAACCCATGTCTGTCGTCATAAACATTGAGCCGCCCCTCATGCACCAGGCGCATCAGCTTCTTACTGTCCCTCAGGCGCACCAGGTTTAGCTGGCTATTGCTGTCGCTGTTGTTGTATACAGTAATGTATTGCAGTCCTTTTTGCTTTAACCTGAACTTATAGTCGTAATTCTTTCCCGAATCAACGGCTTCAACCGAGACAGCACTTTTTGTCAGAGTTACATCGCCGGATATTGTATCCAGTTCATAAACTACATATCCCACCATCGCCTCGTCAGTATATTGTTCATCATTGCCGCTGTTGCTGGCAGGTGCAGGGCCGTAGTAGTGAGGTGTATACATAAAGACTGCACAGAAAGACCACATGCTGAAGTATGGGTCGTAAAATGGACCATAACCAGGATAGCTATAGTAAGAATAAACGTAGTGGTTCCAGTGTTCATGCGGTGCATAGCCGCCGCCTGTAGTTATGGTTGCCCTGCCGGTTATATGGTTCCTCGTGGTGCTTCTGATGCCACCTATCTGGTTCACGCCGCGCGCGCTTCCGGTCTTGCGCCCGGTGGCTAAACGTCCCGCCGTTCCTCGCGCCGCCCCGGAAGTAAAGCCGTGGCCTGATCCACCGCGTGCCGCCGCATGTGCCCCGCCCCGCCCTCCTCCACCATGCCCTCCGTGTCCGCCGCCGTGCCCCCCTCCATGTCCGCCACCGTGCCCTTTGGCACCGACAGGCGAGAAGAAGAATACGGCAGGAACAAGAAAAACTAATATGAAGAGTCTCATAAGATCAACCCGGTAAAACGTATAAGTGTTTAAAACTGTATCAAAGTTCACATTTTATATTTTAATTGTCATTTCTTTTTTGAATTTTTCTTTAGCTTGCCGCCCCATGCAATGGATATATTGGCTCATAGCTATTATTTTATCGTTAGCAGCCGGGTATTGGGTATATCGTGCAGATAAAAGGCGTGTTGTTCCCTATCCCTGGCTTACCTCTTTGTTGCGCAGTTTTTTGGTGTTTTTTACACTTCTGCTCGTTCTCGTACCAACCATAGTTATTACAAAAAATGTTACTGAGCGACCCATTGTTTTGTTGTTACAGGATGACTCCCGTTCCATAGCTGCAGCACTCGGTCCCGATTCCGCCGCATACCACAAGAATCTGGAAGCGCTTACAGAGAAGTTGTCGGGGCAATACAAAGTTGTGCAGTGGGGTTTTGGTGGTTCTGTGCAGCCCGATAGCTTGTTCCGGTTCAGGCAGGCAGCCACCGATATCTCAGCGGCACTGGCCAGGGCCCAGGAGTTTTATGGTATGCAGAATCTCGGTGCGGTGATCCTCGCTACCGATGGCCGTTTTAACCAGGGTATGAACCCCGAATACCAGCAGTTGGGCCTGCATTGCCCCTTGTATACTGTGGCTATCGGCGACAGCGCCAGGCAGAAGGATATCCGCATCCAAAGGGCATATGCCAATAAGGTCGTCACCATAAACAGCAGCTTCGAGATCAGGGCAGATATTGTTGCCGAGCTCTGCAGGGGATACAATAATTCCATTGCTGTCAAAGAGCAGGACGCCATGCTTGCGTCGGTGCCTCTGGCCGTTAACACCGATCGCTACGACCATTCAGCTTCATTTACCATCAAAGCCACAAAACCGGGGTTACACCATTATGTTATTACGGTACCGGACGCAGATGGAGAAAAAAATACGGCCAATAACAGAAAGGATGTTTTTGTAGAAGTGGTGGAGGAAAAGAAAAACATACTCATTGTATCCGCTGCGCCGCACCCTGATGTGAACGCTATAAAAGATGCGCTTGCAGGTGTAGAGAGTTACAAGGTAACAGTGATTGCCGCCGACAATTTTCCTGCTTCACTCGACAATTACAATGCCATCATCCTCCATGGGCTGCCATCATTCAGAAACAGGCTGGCCCCGCAGTTGCTGGCGGCGAAGAAGCCGGTATGGTTCATCATCAATAACCAATCCGACTTTGCAGCGATGAACAGTATGGAGCAGCTCATCCATACCAACATCGCTCCTACCCAGCCGCACGATATGCTGGCGGCCTTCAATCCGGCCTTCAACTCGTTCATTCTGCCACAGCAGATACAGTCCGTGACAGACAAAATGCCCCCGCTTACCGTGAATGTGGGAAGCATACTTGCGGCGCCCGGGGCAAACGCATTGTTTCTGCAAAGGGCAAGCCCCGGTGCGAGTCCTATGCCGCTGTGGGTGTTGCAGCAGGGCAATATCCCGTCAGCCATTCTGCTGGGAGAGGGGTTATGGCGGTGGAGGCTTTATGAATACAAGAATTTTAATGAGCACAATGTCATTGATGAGTGTATCAGGCAAACTGTAGCCTTCCTTTCTGCAAATAACAACGAGCGGCCCTTTGGCGTGGCGCTACCCAAATACGTGTGGAGCGACCAGGAGGCAATAACACTCAGCGCATACCTGCATAATGCAAACAATGAGCAGGTGAACACGCCCGATGTGCAGCTTACTATCGCAGACAGCGCCGGCCGAAAACAGGAATTTTCATTCGAACGTGCCGGCACAGCTTACAGCCTTAATATTGGTATATGGGCAGGTGGCACTTATTCGTATAGCGCCCATACCACTTATAATGGCAAGGCGTATGTTGCCGGTGGCAGTTTTGTTGTGGAGAGTATGCCACTGGAACTCATGGAGTCCGGAGCCGATTACCCGCTACTGTACGGGCTTGCAAAAAAATATAACGGCGGATTTGTTACAGCAAAAAACGTTGTTTCGTTGTATGATAGCGTAATACACAATGAACGCGTGAAACCACTCATTCAGACAACTACTGAGACAGTACCGCTTGTGGATCGTAAATGGTATTTCTTCCTGATACTTCTTATAGCTGTTGCGGAGTGGCTGCTGAGGAAGTACTGGCTGGCACAGTAACCGGCCGGTATTTTGTTTGTTTTTTTAACAAAAGCAGGATTACGCGCAGATATTATGCAGTCGGGCAATTGAATTACCTTTGGCAATTAAATTCTAATAAAATAAGCTTGAATAGATCACTGGCAAGGCTGTTCCTGATCATCCTGTTACCGGGACTGCTCCTGTTTTCTC
>CAYNGS010000083.1:0-8864 GCA_964396625.1 uncultured Flavipsychrobacter sp. | reverse complement strand
CTATAGACTTAGGACTTATAAACATATTACGACAGAAAGCCCCGCTAACGGGGCTTTCTTGTTGTGGTTAACAATGGCTCATGTTGATCACCTGTTGCTGCTGCGCTGCTTGCTGCCCGATGTTTCTTCTTCGTTGTCTTCATCCGTTTGGCTCTGGTGCTGCTTGCCTGACGTGGCTTTTTGTCCGCGGTCCTGTTGTTCGTTGCTGCGCTGAGATTGGCTGCTACCACTCTGTTGCCTGCCCTGGCTGCTGCTGCTGCGCGATCCCTGTGCCGTAGGTTCCTGTTCCTGTTTAGTGCTCTGCTGTTTGGATGACGATGACTGCCCTTGCTGGCCCTGTTGACTCTGATTTTGCTTTTCCATGGTAATTTGGTTTTTTTGTTACCTGTCTCGCAAAAAAGATTGTGCCATTAGCTAAGCCGCTCCAGGCACAATCGCCAGCTTGAAAACCCGGTCGTATTGCGTTGTAAATTGCTGGGAATAATTATTTTTCCATACCTTTATTTTACATAGAACTAGGAATGGAAGAAATATTTATTTTGATTGCTGAAGATGATGCCGACGACAGATTTCTCCTTCGTTCTGCCTTTGAGGAAAACGGATTTACAGACAAATTGCAGTTTGTAGAAAACGGGGTGGAGATACTTGAGTTCTTACACAGCCTAATTTCCGAAGGGAGTGAGGCTAATTTACCCCGTTTTGTGCTGCTGGATCTTAATATGCCCAAAAAAGATGGGCGCGAGGTACTTAAGGAAATAAAACTGCACCCCACGCTTAAAAAAATACCTGTGATCATATTCAGCACCACGAACAATGAGCTGGAAATGAAGCGTTGCTATGAGTTGGGCGCTAACTCCTACATTACAAAACCCAATAGTTTTGAATGTCTTATTAAAACAGTTGCAGCATTGCGCAGTTACTGGACGCAATCTACCTCGGAACCCTGATCGTTGTTGAACACGGCACTATTTTTGTGGCCATTGTAATAATATACCCAAACCAGGAACCTGACGCCCAAGATTTTTTATGTACGTGCAGTGTTAAATTATCTAAGGGGATTAACAGAGAGTAAAAGCTTATGCCTGATACTAGAAAAGTTTTGATCGTAGATGATGAAATTGATCTTTGCCTTTTGCTGAAAGAATATTTTTCGCGCAAAAAAAATTTTGAGGTTATCGTTGCTCATAGTTTGAGCGAAGGGAAGGCACTTATTGATACTTTGAAACCGGACATACTGTTCCTTGATAACAACCTGCCCGATGGAGTAGGATGGAGTTGCGCTCCCTTTTTTGCCGAGCATTATCCCGCCACCTATCTTGTATTGATAAGCGCTTTTCATCCCCAATTGCCGGTAATGCCTGAGGGAGCAAAATATCGTGTCATAGAAAAGCCGATCACTTTTGCCGACCTCGACAAGCAATTCCAGAACCCCGGAATAGTGATGTAACCGCAGCGCATATGCTGCAACCGCCCGGCGGCTCAGTCGACTGAGCCTCTCCGGATAAAGCCGATCAGCAGTGAAATAATAGCCAATACCAGCAGGATGTGTATCAACGAGCCCGCGCTGTAGACAAATTCGCCGAATATCCAGCCAATGATGAGGATGATGGCGATGATATACAATAGTGATCTCATAAACGGTGTTTTAGATCAGCTACTTGTAATATTGTGCCATCAGTGACCTCTTGTGTCTTTTATTTGCAAGATTTTCATATCGAAGATCACTGTATCTGTTGACACCAGGAGGAACTATGCCGAAATGGGAAAAGTGATCGCAAAAGAGGTGCCTTTACCCGGCTGCGACGACACATCTATATTGGCCTTGTGCGCCTGCAATATGTTGAGGGTGAAGGTAAGCCCAAGGCCCACGCCATTGCGCTTTTGTGTGAAGTAGGGCTCAAAAAGCCGGGCTATGTTTTCCTCGCTGATACCGCAGCCATTGTCGGATATGGTAAGCACTGCATTTTGACCGATCTGCTGCAAAGACACGGCCAGGTTGCCTGTCTTCTCTTCCATGGCCTCAATGGCATTGATCACAATGTTGAGCAAGGCGAGCTTTAGCTTCTCACGGTCGGCATTGATATCGAGCATGCCATTGGGGTAGCTCACCTGCAGTTTTATTTTTTTGAGTGTGAGCCTGTCAATGGCGGCAGCTATCACATCATCGAGTATGTTTTGCAGGGTTTGTTTTTCAAGCGTATTTTCTGCCGGGCGCGAAGTATTCAACAACTCGCTGATCAGGTCACTAATGCGCTTTCCGTTCCGTTGGATGATATTCATATACAATTGCATATTCTCATCCTGCGCATCATGCTGCATCTGCTCCACCGAAAGCGTAATATTGTTGAGCGGGTTGCGCACTTCGTGGGCTATAGTGCGCACAAGCCTTCCGGCAGCGGCAAGTTTTTCCCCCTGCAAAGTGGCTTTCTCTATCTTCTTCAGGTTGGTTATGTCGTGTATAATGCCTTGTATATAGCCATCGCTGTTGTCTTTCCCTTCGAATGTAAGCGTGAGGATACAATACTTTTTCTCGCCGGACTTGGTATTCAGTACCACTTCCCAGTCGTTAACCTCGATGCGGTGCTGAAGCGCGTGCTGTAGAAATTTTTTATGCTGGGCCTGGTCCACAAGGTCGCAGAGATTTGTGGATACGATCTCTTGCTTGTGGTATCCGAGCAGAAACTGGACAGCGTCGTTTACATCACCGAAGTTGAGCGAATAGTCAGTGACAAATACGACGTCTTTCGATTTCTCGAAAATGCTCCTGTACTTTCGTTCGTTGGCCTTCAGCGCCTTTAATGTGGCGGCTCTTTCGAGGGCATACCGGATGCATCGCTCCATTTTTTCAACGGTGAGCTCGGTCTTGATCAGGTAATCAACTGCGCCGAGTTGCATGGCCTGTATATCCACATCGTAGTTGCCCTTGCCTGTGAGCAGAATTATGGGTTCTTCGCAATGGTGGGCCAGAGCTTCTTTTAAGAAGTCCACGCCTGATTTTGCGCCAAGCCGGTAATCTACAAGGTACAGATCGTAAGCCCGGGCCAGCAGCCGCTTAAGACCATCGTTATAATTCTTACACCATTCTATTTTAAATGAATTGCCGGGAATGGATTGAATATATTCGCTGGTGATAATAAAGTCGTCTTCATCATCATCCACTATCAGTATTTTGGCGCCGGTATTGAGCATTATATCGTCTTTAAGGCAGATTTGGGCTGATGTTCCGGTAAGATGAAAACAAAGCGGGCGCCCGCACCCGGTACGTTCTCGGCGAATATTATGCCGTTGTGGTATTCCAGTATTTTTTTGCATATGGCGAGACCGATGCCGGAGCCGGGGTATTCGGCCTTGCCATGAAGCCGTTGAAATACCTGGAATATTCTTGCCGCATATTCATTTTCGAAACCAATGCCATTGTCTGTGACACTGATCTTGTGATAGATGGTATTTGTGTCCAACTCATTCTGAATTTTCTTTTCGTCAGTAAGCTGGTCTGTGGCTATGGTGATGACCGGAGGGACCCCCGGCTTGTGAAACTTAATGGCATTACTGATAATATTTACAAACAGCTGTTTCATCTGAGATGAGACCGCGTCTACGGCGGGGAGCACATCGCTACTTATCGTTGTTTCCGTCTCGTCGATCGTCAGCTCCAGTTCGGTCTTAGCCTGCCTGAGTATGGAATTAAGATTTACTTTTTCGAAAGGTTGCCTGGTTTTGGATATCCTCGAGAAATCGAGAAGATCGTTAATGAGCGTTCGCATATTGTGTGCAGATGCGATGATGCGCGAAATATACATAGCACCGTCGCCCGCAAGCAGATCCTTGTATTTCTCAGAAAGCTTATCGCTAAACGTGGTTATTTTTCTGAGCGGCTCCTGCATATCGTGGCTGGCCACATATGCAAATTCTTCGAGCTCCTTGTTGGACTGATACAGTTCCTCGACTTTTTTCCTCAAATCCTCTTCTATAAACCGTTGCTTTGTAACATCCCTTATACTACCGGCGAATTTGATCGGTTTTTCCTCGGTGTTTCGTATGGTGCGCGCAAGGCAGTGTATGATCTTGATGTTGTGTTTTGCGGTTACTATTTTGAATTCGAGCTCTATATCAAGCCCATTCTTGATCGCCTCGCCCATGGCTTCCTTCACTCTCGCCTTATCGGCCGGGTGAATAAATGCCATCGCGAAAAGGTTGTTGATCTCGTGGCGGTTTTCATCGACCTCGTAGATGTGATACAGGCCTGTAGACCAGAAGACCTTATCCACATCAATGATCCACTCAAACGTACCAAAGTCTTCGCTGTTAAAATGCTCGAGGAACAGCTCCTTTGTGTTGAACGAGGTGAACGGGCTGTTCCAGTTAGAAAGATATGGATGCATCACCAGGTGAAACATCTCTGTGTTGCTCGCGTCATCGGTGAATGGCGCAGCATACAGGTAAAATGGCGTGGATACCCCTGTTTTGTTCTTGACCTTGTAGATAACAAATCTGTGGGTGGCGTCCGAACTTTCGGAAACCAGGTTGAGTTGATACAGGAGCCGATCTTTAATATAATTGTCAAGCAGCTCCGAAAATTTAATATCGTGGTCTTCGAGGTCTGAATTGGTGTAGCCAAGATTATGTTCGAACTCGCCGTTGACGAACAATAGTTTCAGGTCGGATGCCCTGATGATCGCCACCATCCCAGGTCCTCCAAATGCAACCGTTTTTAAAAACTGGTTGCTGAATTGAGATTCCTTAGTTGATTTGTTGGCTATTGCTGAGGTTTTGGTTTGATCCATTGCATGAGGCATATAAGTTAATCCATGTTGAATTCCTTGAACTGCCGCATTTTGTTGTAAAGGGTCTTGCGGTCTATGTTCAGCAGTTTTGCTGCCTTACTCTTATTGAAATTAGACTGTTTCAGTGCATCCAGAATAACTTCGTATTCGGCGTCAAGGTTAGCACTTTTCAACTTGTTCTCGTAAGATACATTGATTGTGTCGCTCGTTGTTGCCTGCCTGTTGTCGTTTCTGTCTGCAAGCGTAGCCGCGGGCGCATCGAACTGGAGTTTGTAGAAGTTATTTATCTCAAACGGGAGCGATTTTACCTCGACGAGGTCGCCATCTGTCAGCAGGGTAGCCCTTTTAATCACATTTTTCAGTTCCCTCAGGTTGCCATACCAGATGTAGTTATTTAACACGTCCTCCACTTCTTTGGTAAATCCTTTTACGTCCTTTTCCAGTTCTGTGTTCGTGATCTTAAGAAAGTGGCGTGCAAAAAGCATAATGTCCTGCCTGCGTTCGCGCAGCGAGGGCGCGTTGATACTAAATTCATTGAAACGATGGTACAGGTCCTCCCTGAATTTCCCAGCGCGGGCCATATCCCAGAGATTTTCATTGCTGGCGATAATGATACGCACGTCGATTTCTATGTCTTTAACGCCGCCAACCCTCCTTATTTTGCGCTCCTGTACCACGCGCAGCAGCGAAACCTGTATATCGTAAGAAAGGTTGCCGATCTCATCGAGGAAGATGGTGCCCTCATTTGCTATCTCGAGGCTGCCTATTTTTTGATTAAGTGCACCGGTAAATGCACCTTTTTCGTGCCCGAAGAGCTCGCTACCGGCAAGTTCCTTTGATAAAGCGCCGCAATCGATCGCAACAAAAGGTTTGCCCGCGCGCTTGCTCTGCTGGTGTATCTGCTGTGCGATAGCTTCCTTGCCACTACCGCTTTCGCCATAAATGATCACACTGAAATTTGTGGGTGCAACCAGTGCAATCTGCTTGATAATAGCCGCAAATTCGGGGCTCTCGCCGACGATGTACTGCCCGTTGTAAGAGTGTTTTGATTTTGTGCCAGCCGGCGCTGTGGCGCCCTGGGCCGGTTTGGAAGCGACGGTCTCCTTTGGCTCTTCAGAAAGGGCTTTCCGTATGGTCAGCAATATCTCGTCTGGAAACAGTGGCTTTGTGATGTAATCATAAGCGCCCAGTTTCATCACTTCGACAGCATCCTTTACATCGCTGTAGCCGGTGATAATGATAACCGAGGCTTCCGGGTGAGATTCCTTGATCTTGCTGATGAGATCCACTCCAGTCATGTCGTCGAGCCGGAAGTCGCACAGCACGAGGTCAGGTTTGTTTTTCTTCATCCATTCTATAGCAGCCTGCCCGCTATTGGCGCTGGAAACGGCATACCCATTCCTGGTAAGAAAACGGGTAAGCAGCAGACACATGTCATTGTCATCATCAACTACAAGTACTTTATGCATAGTTTAGGTTAAGCTTATCAAATATAAAGAATATAAGTCGTTAATTCCATGCTGTTGATATAGGGTGTATTTTCCTATATTTTATCCGGGCCACTATGCCCAAACTGCCCTGATCTGAGCTATAGGTATATGCATGTGTTCGCGGTATTTTGCGACTGTTCGCCGTGCGATATTATACCCCTTGCCCGATAACAGATTTACCAATTGCTGGTCGGTGTATGGGTGTTTCTTGTCTTCTGAGCGGATAGCATCACCGATAACCGATTGTATCACCTTGTTGCTGATCACTTCGCCCTTCTTATCAGCTATCCCTTCGCTAAACAGGTTCTTGAGGTACAGCAGGCCGAAATGCGTCTCGGCATATTTGTTGCTGGTTATGCGTGATATGGTTGAGATATCGAGACCGGATATCTCGGCTACGTTGCGCAACACCATTGGTTTGAGTAATTTGGGATCGCCTTCCATGAAGTAATCACGTTGCATCTCCACGATACATTGCATTATCTTCAGCATGGTCCCCTCGCGCTGCTTTACGGCATTTACAAACCATTGTGCGCTGCTCAGCTTGCTTTTGATATACTGGTTGGCCGATTTGTCCTTATTGCTTACCTGGCTGGCCAGCTCGTTGTATAAGGACTGGTTGACAAATACCGAACCGGACCGGCTGGAGTACAGGTTGACCTGTATGCTATCGCCGTAATTAGTAATGATGAAATCCGGTATAATAGTGTTCTTAGGATCGTATTGCGAAGTTTCGGTGACGGGGTAGAATTTGAGACTGCCGATGAGATTCAGCACGGTCCGCAGTTCATCGTCATCGATTTTAAGGGCATGATGCAGTTTTTCGAACTGGCGGTGTGTGAGGTCATTGTAATGACGTTCCAGCAGTTCTATTGCGCACTTCACATCTGGTCTTTTTACATTCATCGCTTTCAGTTGCAGCAACAGGCATTCCCGGATGCTGGTAGCGCCCAGGCCGATAGGGTCGAGTGACTGAACAATTGCGAGTCCTTTACTGATTATCTCGGTTTCAATGACGGTCTGAAAGTGGAAAGACATGTCGTCTGCCACTTCATCGAGCGGCCGGTCCATGAGTCCCTGCGGATTCAGTATATCGATCAGATATTCTGCTGTGTCCCTGTCTTCCTTGCTCAGGGTCAGTAGCGACAATTGCTTTTTTGCGTCTTCCTTGAAAGTGGTGACGGCAACTATTGGCGAGTTTGGAGCAATTTCAGAATCGAAGTAGTTCTGATGTTCCAGCCTGTGGTCTGGCTTGTCGTCATATTGGCTTTCGTCCCAGTCCTCGAAGTCCTGTACTGCGTCTTTCGATAATTTCGTGTCGCCCTCATCGATTACTTTTTCTTCCTGTGCATCCAGGAATGGATTTTCTGCAAGTTCATTTTTTATACGTTGCTCCAATTCCAATGAATTCAGAAAATACAGGTTCAGCAGTTGTATTTGCTGGGGAAGAATCTTAAGCTGTTGCCGCTGAGTTTGTTGCTGAGAAATCATAGTGTGTCTTTTAGTATCGGTACCTGTAAATCAAGCTTGGCGCCAAACTCAATAATTTTCAATAAATTTAATTTTAGAAATGGTATTTTGTTTGTAAACATGCTATTATAGTTATGTTATTATCTTATATGTTTTACTGCTATTCCTGCCGATTGCGTTTTTTTTAAATCGTGAGGAATTTGTTCTACAAAATGTAGATTTGATTTTCAATGAAGAGGAGACTTCTGATAATTGGTATTGCTTTTTGCGTGTCCTTCGTTTCTATGGTGGCCCTGTCTCTTTTTTCAATGGGCAGGTTCACGACATTTACCAATTATTCGGGCCAGGTAGACCATACAAATATTGTTATCCAGCGAATCCTAAGGACGGAGCTCTACCTGAGGGATGTTGACAGGTCGGAGCGTGGCTACATGATCACCCGCGATACGATGTATCTCCGGTTCTTTAACAATGCAATTGACAGCATACAGTCGCTGATCGTAAACATGGGGAGTATCACGCTTGATAATCCCAAACAACAAAACAATATTGCGCTGCTTAAGAGCAGTATCGCCATCCGTATAGCCGCCGCAAGGGATAATATAGAATATGTCGACACCGCCAATTCGGCAAAACCTTCGAAATACTATTACGAAAGCCGGCAATTGATGCTGGAATGCTCGCGACGGCTCAATGCAATGAATACGGCAGAGAACGAACTATTGAAGGAGCGTTTTGGGCAGGAACAGTTTTACCAGAAGCTTACTACCAGTACCTTGAAATACCTGCTGGTTATTTTTTGCATCATTACCCTGGTGCTTTTCGTGATAATGATAAAGGAGCTCAGGGGCAGAATACGCTACCAGCTGGAATTACAGGCCAGGATCATCGACCTGAAAAGGTCGCACAATGAAATTGAAGAGATAGCCTATGCGGCCTCGCATGATCTGCAGGAGCCACTCAGAAAGATACAGGTATTCAGTGACATGCTGCTGTTTAACAAGGCAAAGGACATGGACGAGGACTGCCGCAACACTCTGGAGCGAATCAACAGTTCGGCAAACCGCATGCAACTGCTGATAACCGACCTGGTGAACCTGACCAATCTTACCAATACCGA
>CAYNGS010000082.1:0-8866 GCA_964396625.1 uncultured Flavipsychrobacter sp. | reverse complement strand
GCACGGCCGGCGGAAAAAGGTCTGTGGTGGACAGAGACGTAAATACCAGCGTAACGAATAGCAGGGCTGTGCGCCAGCCTGCCCGCGGCATCGCAAAATACCATATGCCCACACCGGCAACGGCAATAACATAGGTGGGCGACTCGGCCTTGTGGTTAAATACGATGACCCATATGAGCATCGACGCTACCACCAGCAGTTTAAACAGTTCGTGGCGGTACAACCTGAACCGCGCGAACGGTAATACGAACAGCACCATACCGATCATGGTCACATAGCTCTTCACATTGTTTAGCCCGAACCAGGTCTGCAGCCAACCAGCTACCGAAAGACCCGTTCCTGTGGTCGATGCATCGGCTTTCATCAGCGCCAGCCAGCTGTGGTATTGCCAGGTAAGTGTGCTGAAGGGCGTTACAAGCAGTGGCAGCGCTGCAAATATTATTGTCCACATGGCGGCATAAAGTATGAACTTCACTTTGTCCGGGTAAAACAGGAAGAGACAGAAACCTATCGCTCCGTATACCTTAATAAAAGTTGCCAGCACCAGCCATAGCGTAGCCCACATTGGTTTTCCGCCCTGCATGCACACATAGGCTGCGATCACCAGGCCCGCCATTATGCCATTGCTTTGTGCATTGGCAAAGCAGCCAAACAGGTCGTTGGCGATGAACCAAAGCAGCAGACATTGCGCTGTGACGCTGAACGGCAGCTTTCTTATGGCAAAGAAAAGCGCCAGCGCATTCAGCAGGTTCCACACCGACAGGCCGGCAACATCGGGCAGCCATGCTATGGCGCCCATCAGCAGTGCAAACGTGGGACTGTACTTATAAAAATCCCAATGCTCGCCGGGGTACACGCCGTAGAGGTCTTTGCCCTGCACCAGGTGCCCAAATGAAAATTTGAATATCCTGTAGTTATTGTAGTCGGTCATAGGCTGGCCCGCGAAGAGGGCTACCGTTTCCGGCTTGTCTATGATGCCATCCAGCGGCGGATCATGCTTTGGATAATTGAAAACATGTGTGCCGAACGATGTCTGCTGAACGGATATTAATATGGCTGCGACAATGTAAACCGTCAATAAAGTACCCGGCTTTACTAAAAAAGCCTTTATGGATTGCCACATCGTTATCTGAATAAGAGCCTAAATATCGTGATCCTGTGTGAGACTTTTCACTTGGTAGATTTTTTTCACCACATAGGAACATAGAAAACATAGCCTACTGCGCCATATGTACCTATATGGTTCAAAAAAAGAGACACCATCTCCTCGCGTCGATCATCAGCTAATCAGCACATCAGCTAATCAACAAGCCTCTATCACCACAGCGCTTGCGCCGCCGCCGCCATTGCAGATGCCTGCAGCGCCGTACTTGCCGTTGTTTTGTTTCAGCACACTGATGAGCGTAGTGATAATGCGCGCACCGCTCGCACCCAGCGGGTGGCCTATAGATACCGCACCGCCATTCACATTCACCTGCTCCGGTTTCAGTTTCATTATCTGTGTATTCGCGATGCCTACGGTAGCAAAAGCCTCGTTGAGCTCGAAGTAACTGATGTCTTCCATTTTCAGGCCAGCCTTGGCTACCGCCTTTGGCACGGCCAGCGATGGTGTGGTGGTAAACCACTCCGGCGCCTGCTCGGCATCGGCATATCCTTTTATCTTGGCTATTGGTTTTATCCCCAGTGCATCTGCTTTTTCCTTGCTCATCAGCACCAGCGCGGCAGCGCCATCGTTCATGGTACTGGAGTTGGCGGCAGTTGCGGTGCCTTCTTTGCTGAAGGATGGGCGCAGGCCGGGTATTTTGTCAAACTTCACCATCCAGGGTTCTTCGTCCTTTGCAAATTTTATAGCGTCGCCCTTCTTCTGGGGTACTTCTACTGATACTACTTCGTTGTCGAACTTACCGGCATCCCATGCTGCCTGGCTGCGCTTGTAGCTCGTCACGGCAAACTCATCCTGCGCCTCGCGGCTTATGTTCATTTCGCGGGCACAAAGGTCTGAGCAGTTGCCCATGGCGTAGTTGTGATATACATCGGTAAGGCCGTCTTTTGCCAGGCCGTCAATCAGCGTTACATTACCGTACTTATTGCCCCAGCGCAGGTTTTCGTTGTAGAATGGCACATTGCTCATGCTCTCCATGCCACCGGCTACCACTACATCGTTATCGCCAAGCATGATACTCTGCGCACCCTGCATGATCGCCTTCATGCCGCTGGCGCATACCTTATTTACCGTAGTACAGGGTACATTATCCGGCACACCTGCAAACCGTGCTGCCTGCCGTGCAGGCGCCTGCCCCAGGTTGGCCTGCATAACGCTGCCCATCAACACCTCATTTACTTCGCTTGCGCCCACCCCGGCACGCTCTAATGCTGCCTTGATAGCTATTGATCCCAACCTGGTAGCCGAAAGATCTTTCAGCGCCCCACCCCACGCACCTATTGGTGTACGCACTGCCGATACTATATATACTTCTTTCATTTGAAATTGTTTGTGTTTTTTAGTGGCGCAAAGTTAACCAAAAGGCTGCAACTGCTGTGTTGTATTTACATGATTATAGTCAGGGATAATAGGGGATTAGGAATTTGTAATTGGGAATTGGGGATTAGTCGTTAGTCGTTAGTCATTAGTCTTTAATTTGGGTTGTGCTGGGTAGAAATAATTTTTTTGTGGATAACTCATATAACCTATTAATACAACTGACAGGCCGGACAGGGCTTGCAGACAAATATAATTTTTCAGATGTCCCACTGAATGCCCCATCGCAGCGCCAAAATCGGGACAGGCAACTAATGCCTATTGCTATGGGAATTCCCTTTTGCGTGAAAAAAATTGTTTTTCATCTTTTGTGCTGGTTATCAGTGTTTTTGCGATTTAAATTTTCCCATTTTTTACCCTTTTATTACCCACCCGGATCTACACCCCGATCGACGCTTTAAAATGTAAGTAACTCTAATAAGAACCCACTAAGGCTTAAAAAGCGCACCAAAGTTAGGACGAGGTATTGGATGGAGACGAATTTTGTGGATAGATAGTTGAGGAACAGCCGCGGGCGTAGTGGTGGCGCGGAAAGTATTTTTGAGGGTTATCCACAAAACTGTGGCTTTGGGTGAAATGTGTGCATTTACCCGGTAGTTTGGGATGAGCCCACTGTGACGTCGATAGTATGGAGACAGGCATAGACGAATAAACGACGATTCTTTTTTATGCAAGACTGCAACCACCCAGGTCAAACTTGTTAAGTCCTGTCGCCCTTCCAATCAATAAACAGCATATTTACTGCAAAAACAAAAATGACAAATCCGCTAATAACCTCTGCCACCGCAGTCATTTTCACATACCACAAATTCGGTGTATATTTTATGATCTAATCCGGGTTGCAATAGAATTTTTCAACACCTTCGCCTTAAACGCACCCTTCATTTACTGATCAATAGCACCAGACCATATGGTAAAAGCTGGCCCATAGGTCCATGTGGTGGTTAGAGCATCTGTTATGTAAAACAGGAAGGTATCGGTCGGGTACATTTTGCCGGATGCGACGTAGGCCTGATAAAAATTGTGGGGTATGGTTACCTCGCAAATTCCGGGCGATGAATTTATGGGGTTGGTAACCGTTACAGGAAGGTTCACGACTGTCCAGGCCCTGATGTTCACGAGCGCCACCCAAACACTTTGTGGCAGGTCGGTGCCGCCCGTCCAAATAACCTGTATCTTAGTCCCCACTTCGTATATCTCGCTGCCGCCGGGGTTTAGGAACTGAAAATTTGTAAGTCCCTTTATTTTCGGTGCCTTTGTTCCTCTGGCGGGCAGGTTCATTACCTTTTTCATTTTGTGTATATTTTAGTTGGGTTAAATGATGAACAAATAATTTATTTAACGATCACTTTAAGCGACTAGTGGCCGCCGCCAACGCCGCCGACGCCGCCAGGTATTGCCAGATTGAAAATAGACAAGCCTATACCGAAACCGACAAAGAATTTACCTTGGTAATTCCAGTTTTGAGCAGGGTACCCTACTGCCCAGCCGAAGCCAGCGGCCTGGATCAATTGCAGATAGCCAAATGACTCACCAACATGCATACCCACCTGAATCAACGGCGCTGTATAAGTGCCACTGCTGCTAATTTTGGTTAGTTTTGGACCGACATTAGCATTGCTAGTATCGAAATCTTTATCGTTCATTGACGTGGCAGATACTGCCAGCATAAAGCCTACACCGAAATAACTGTTTTTGGGTTGATATTGGTCATACTTGAAAAATTTCGTTCGCCCCCTGGCCCATCCATATGCTAATCCTGCTGACAAAAAATTAGATTGCCACCTTTGCTGAGCCTTACTGTCGTTTCCAAACATGTATGCGATGGGCATGGTAAAGGGGACGAAATACCGCGTCCTGAATGGCAAATTAAAATTATCTCTCGTGTACCCGACATTCTTATGACGCTTGTACCAATTAATGACATAATTGAACGAACTATCGGCAGAAAAAGGATAATTGACCGGGTCTGTAGAAATGATGGGTTTAGCGCGCTCGGACTCGACCATGTTCGTTGTACCGAAAGGAAATAATATAGTGTTTATCCTTGGTACAGGCCGTAGTTTTTTGCGATCATTGTTTTCCCATAGCTTAAACGTCAGCACATTACCATCTATGCTTCTCGACTTCAAATAAACTTTGATCCTTCGATTGTTGTTGCCTTTGTTGTTTTTATAGTTGATATCGACCGATATGGGCTGCCTGTATTTTATATATCGGTCCCGATCCTCTGGAGTTCCGACCAATGGATCGAAACTATATTTTGAGTTGATCTTCACCACATTTACCCCATAACGGCGACCTTGATCTTCACTTTGCTCTTGTCTGAAAGAATAAACGGTTGCGCCAGCCTTATCTTCCATGGTTTGCATCCGGAAGCCGAAGTCTCTATAAAAAACAGTATCACCGAGATAGCGATCGGGAGTAATGCCTTCCGCGTCAATCTGTTCCTGCATTTTAGCGTAGTTACGACGAGTTTCCCCGATGCCCATGCCTTCATCGAGGAGATTTGCAATAAAATTTCTCCGCCCGCCTATATCGGGCCGGAGGACATACTTAAATCCCATCAGATTACCACTACCGCCCCCTCCACCACCGGCACCGCCGGCTCCGCCCTGAGCATAAATGTTTGTGTTGGAGAATGACATCATCGTTATTATTGCGAGTAAAATAAATATCTTTTTCATCAGATCAAATTTCGAGGCGAGACGCATACACATTTAATAAACCATCTTAAAAATAAAGTCTTCAAGACGCGAAAAAATGACGATAAATAGCCATTTTTTTAATGACAATTTTTTTGTATTGCCAGATATTCAGGGCCACAGATTCATTGCAAATAATATAAAAATAATATTGCCCTATAAAGATCTTCGTATATTAGGAGTTGTAATTTTTGTTTTATGCAACTGAGAACGACAAGGTGTTTTCTTTTGATGGCTATAGCTACCGTGCTGATGGCCTATGATATGCCGCATGGCTGGCTTAAGGGTGGCTCCGCGCCACTTCAATATGAAATGGGAACGGATGTTGGGGCAGGCCAGCACGGGAAAAATGCTGCAACGATACGCTCCATAAGGCAGGACGTGAACGGATACGGCAATATGGTGCAAAGTATAGCATCGGACAGGTATAAAGGAAAGCGGCTAAGATTTACAGGTTACTTAAAGACGAAGAACGTAGATCAGTGGGCGGGGCTGCTGATGAAGGTGATCACCAAGAAGAAGGAACCGACCACCGGTCACGAATATGGTACAATAATCGCCTACGACAATATGTATAACCGCTTTGTAAACGGAACACAGGACTTTACTAAGTATGAGATCGTTCTGGACGTGCCGGACAGCGCCACCGATATTGTATTCGGAGCACGCCTCACCGGCGCCGGACAGATATGGTTCGACAAGCTTAAGTTTGATGTGGTGGACAACAATGTGCCGGTAACGAGCTCCGGCCTGGAAGAGCCGACCAATCTTGATTTTGAGAAGTAATTGCTGCACGTGACGACAATGGGAGCATATAGGATAATGATGCGAGTATGTGGGAGATTCAGCAGTTTGATCTTCAAACAGTTAAATTTTTGACACACAAAAAATCTTACGGAAACGGGAACACGCTAGCCCTTTTCCAGTCCGGCAACGATCTTCTTTATGCGCTCCTTCTGCTCGTCGGGGGCCTTTGAGAGGGCGGTCTTGTAGTTGCTGAGCGCCAGTTTCTTATCGCCCGTTTTGCCATATGCCTCGCCCATGCTGTCGTAAACGTTCCAGCTATCGGGATGTTTCTTTATGTTCAGCTTAAACACATCGAGGGCGGTTGGCATATCGTTCTCGTTCATGAGCTCGTAGCCGAAGAAGTTCACCTTTGTTTCATCGGCCGGCTCCAGCAGCTCAAATACTTTCTTACGGGCATCGGCTGCATCATTTGCATTGCCCATAAGCGCCAGCAACTGCGCTTTTGCCGCCACATTGCTGTAGTTCTCGTCGGCTTGTATAGAGATGTTTATCCATTTCAGGGCCTCGTCATAATCGATCTTATTTTCGATACAGTAGTGCGCGGCCTCTTCCCAGCCATGCCAGGTAAAGCCCGCCTGGTTTTTGAGCTGCTCGCGAATATGACGCAATGTCACGCTGTGCACATCGGCCGCCACTGTGAACGACACACGCATCTTTTCCCAGGCCAGCGTCACCTTGCATGATGCGGCAGACCTGTCGGTGAAGGTATAGTCGAGCCACTCCTGCATCTTGCCGGCGGCGGGCTTCACATTCACACGCAGGGCATCTTCGTCCTTGTTGTAAAAAAAGCTTCCCCACGAGGTGTGGTTTTTTGAAAAGATGATCACCCATTCATCCGTATTGGGTATCATGTGCAGGCCGTAGGTGCCGGCAGGCAGGGGGCTGCCGTTTATCGTCACATCGTCGGTAAATGATATGGTGGTGTTCTCGTTGGCGCCCGCGCGCCACACCTTGCCATAAGGTACGAGGTCGCCCCATATCTTCCGCCCGTTCACATACGGGCTCGAATAGTCGATGGTTATATCGGTGAGTCCCAGTCTTTGTTTCACCTCTGCGGCCTGGCTGACGCGCGGCAGCACAAGCCCCTGCTGTGCTACAGTGGCGACAGAGATAAGTATGAATAACAGGCTGAGTAAGCCAATGCGTTGCTTGTTCATCGTAAAGCGTTTTGATGCATCGGTAAAGATATACTGCACTCAAAATATGCAGGGGTGAAAAAAGGGTGAGTTTTTTATCTTTTTTTTTAACAAACATCACCAACGCTTAACCGCCATGCAACGGGGTAAACCGCTAAATTTGCATACGAGCCACTAACACTATGACAACGGAAACCGAACAACGCAATTATGACAGTATCAGCCCGTCGGCAAAGACGCTGCTGCTGCTTAAAGGCCATACAGATATCCCCTTCGCAGAGCAGGCGGCAGAGCTTATATCGCTGCCCGGAAAATATGCACCCGATTTCGAGAGCAGGGATTTTATGAGGTGGGCGCGGACCGTGCACCTGGAACTGCGCTACAAAACCATTGACGACCTACTGCAAGGGCTGCCTGTAAAAAACATTCTGGAGCTCTCGTCGGGTTTCTCATTTCGCGGCCTGAAACGCGTGCAGGACGATGCAGTGCATTATATAGACACTGATCTGCCCGAGGTGATCCGCATCAAACAGCAGTTGGTGGCCGACCTCGAAAAGACGATTGACCCCGCAAAGGGCAAGCTTGAGCTACTGCCGCTTAATGCACTGGATGAAGGCCAATTCAAAAACATTGTTGCGCGCTTTCCTGCGGGTGAGCTTGCTATAGTGAATGAAGGATTGCTGATGTACCTGGACGATGCGGAGAAAATAAAGTTGTGCCGCATAGTCAGGGAAGTGCTGCAGCGGCGCGGCGGCTACTGGATCACCGCCGATGTGTATGTGCGGGTGAAAACTGATGCAGGCAAATTCAGGCTCGATGATGAGTTTCAGAAGTTTCTGGACGAACATAATGTTGAAGAAAAAAAGTTTGAAAGTTTTGAAGCCGCGGAGGCATTTTTTAAAGCGCAGGGATTTGTAGTGGACAAAGAAGCTACCGAACGGTACGAGACATTGAGTACCCTGAAATATTTTATGGAGAGCCTGTCGGAGCAGCAGAAGGCCTCACCCGGAAAAATGGAACGGATGCAGGCATCGTGGCGGCTGAAACTGGCTGGGTAGAAATATGCGGAGCGGCAGAATGCACGGGTACTGCCAGGCCCAAGGATGATTATCTTTAACTCACGGATCACTTACCATGAAAAACCTGAAGGAGCTTATAACGTCGGTATTGTATGATGACGACGATAACACACTGAATGATAGTGTGCAGGCTATGCAGGACCTCTATGTGTCGCACACAGGGGTAAGTACCAACGATCTTGCAGATATAGGGGTGCTGCTGCCGTCGGGCCTGGCGATATCTCCGCTGCAGGCTGCAGTATGCCTGATGGATGTGCCGCGCACAACTGCGTTCCTGAGGGGCGTTCATAAAGCGTTGTTACAACTCAGGAAGGATGCCCCGGGCCGCAGTATCAATGTGCTGTATGCCGGGTGCGGGCCGTACGCAACATTGCTGACTCCGTTCACCGCAATGTTCAGTTCTGACGAGGTAGCGTTTTATATGCTCGACATCAGTCAGCCCTCGCTCGATTCTGTGCGGTCGTTGTATTCATCATTGGGGGCTAGTGATCACATCAAGGAGTATATATGTGCCGATGCATCTGCATACCGGCTGCCGGAGGATGTGACCATGGACCTTGTTATTTCGGAGACCATGCAGCGCGCCTTGTTCCAGGAGCC
>CAYNGS010000081.1:2917-8931 GCA_964396625.1 uncultured Flavipsychrobacter sp. | reverse complement strand
CGCGGCTAAAGATCACAAACTGGCGCGGTAGTGGCAAATAGACCGGACGCCCTCACAAAGCCGCCTATAATCAAGAGAGCCGCCAAAAGGCAGCTCTCTTTTCGTAATCATGGTTTCTAGGTGGGGCTTCATCTATCATCTAAACATTGTGGTGTAAAGAAGGTACAAATTTAAGACTAATATTATTGCCGCCACCATAATTGCGACAATTTTTGTTGACTGCCTGTTGGTAAAAACACCCATTTTACTGCTGTCATTCGTAAACGAAATTAAAGGTATAACTGCAAAACTCAACTGCATCGAAAGCACTACCTGACTGAGTACCAATAAGTTGGCAATCCCCTTTTCCCCGTATATAAAAGTCACGATAAAAGCAGGAATAATAGCCACCACCCGGGTTATCAGTCTGCGCAACCAGGGCTTTAGCCTGATATTCAAAAAACCTTCCATTACTATTTGCCCCGCCAGTGTACCGGTCAGCGTCGAGTTCTGACCGGATGCCAGCAGTGCAATGGCAAAAAACGTACTCGCAACCGTCGCTCCAAGCAGCGGGTCAAGCAACTTATAGGCTACTGTGATATCCGCCACTTCCTTATGACCGGACGAATGAAATGTGGCCGCGGCCAGCACAAGAATGGCGGCATTGATGAAAAAGGCAAGGAATAACGAAACAGTACTATCGATAGTGGCAAACTTAATGGCCATTTTCTTCCCCTGCTCCGTGCGTTCATAGTTGCGGGTCTGTACGATACTGGAATGCAGGTACAGATTATGTGGCATTACTGTCGCCCCAAGTATGCCGATGGCCAGGTACAGCATCGATGGGTTGAAAACGATCTCCTGCCGCGGTATCAATCCGCTGATCATCGGAAAAAATGCCGGGTGCGAAACGATCAGTTCATAGACAAAACAGGCAAGGATAATAAAGATAAGGGCGGCAACGATACTCTCTATTAACCTGAATCCCTTATACTGAAAAAACAGGATGATGAGCACATCAAATGCTGTAATGACCACGCCCCACGTCAGCGGAATATGAAACAAAAGGTTCAGGGCCAGCGCGGCCCCTATCACTTCGGCCAGGTCACACGCCGCTATCGCCACCTCCGACAAAACCCATAAACTGAAGCTTACCGGCTTCGAATAATAATCGTGACAGGCCTGCGCCAGGTCTTTCTCAAGTGCAATACCAAGTTTCAGCGACAGATATTGCAGCACTATCGCAAAGAAATTGGATATCAGTATCACGGAGAGCAGTGTATAACCAAACTGGGCGCCGCCTGCAATATCAGTAGCCCAGTTGCCCGGATCCATATACCCTACCGACACCATGAGCCCCGGCCCTGCAAAAGCAAAAAGTTTCTTCCAGAAACCGCCATCCTTGGGCACATGTATGGTCGAAAAAACCTCCGACAGGCTCCTGTCCGACCCATCTTTGTGCAAAACACTCAGATAATGGTGTCTTTTTTCCTTTTTTGCTATTTCCAGTATCTCGGGCATTAACGTTTATAGTAGAATTACTGGGCAAACTTACTAAAGATTAATTACTCACCAAAATTAATTTATTAGGCATGGCTAATTTTATATTTTAACGATTATTTTAAATAACTTTATGCCCTGCCTTTATTGTATGCAAACACTCTCCGAAGAGAATTATTTAAAGATCATTTATAACCTCGAAAAGCAGGGGTTAAAAAAGATCACGCCTACCGCCATCAGTGAAGCGCTCAATAACAATCCCGCTTCCGTGGTCGACATGCTGAAGAAACTGGTAGAAAAGAAGTTGCTGCAGTATGAAAAAGCAAAAGGCGTAAAACTCACGGAGAAAGGCAGGAATATTGCGGTACAGATAGTCCGTAAGCACAGGTTATGGGAGGCTTTTTTATTGGAAAAGTTGGGCTATGGCTGGGACGAGGTCCACGAGATCGCCGAGCAACTGGAGCACGTTCAGCATCCCGAATTAGCCGACAGGCTTGATAAATTTTTAGGGTTTCCACAATATGACCCCCATGGCGACCCTATACCAAAAGCAAATGGCGAAACGGCTGTAACTTACAAAACGCTGCTGGCAGAAATGCCCGAAGGTAAAAGCTGCAAGGTCGTGGCTGTAAAGGATACCAGTCCCGCATTTCTTCAGTACCTCAAAAAACTGGAAATAGCCATAGGCACCAAAGTAACCCTCGTGGAGAAGATCCCCTTCGACAACTCGATGGTTATCATGATCGGGAAAAGCGCAAAGACCACTGTCTCAAAAGTATTCGCCGAGAACCTCGTGGTTCATGAATAAGCCCCTCGCTATTGTTTGATAAAACTAAACGTCGCATTTTGGTAGGCGGACATGTTTATGCGATCCTGTAGCTTGTCAAATGTCTCATACGGCCCCTTGGTAACAAACGCATTGGTCAGCCAGGCAGGCACAGACCCGCTCGGGTCAAACTGTATCGTATACTCTATTTTTAGCTGGTTATTACCAATGGCCGTCAGCACCCAATGCGAACTGGATGATTTCACCCGCACTAGTCCGTCCTTTTCCGGCAGGTAATTCGGTTCCGAGTGCGACTCGATATTTACAACATCGGGTGCAGGCTGAGTCACCTTCAGGTGCGCAATAAAATCGCGGTTAGTACACGGCCACGGCACATTCACCTCAGAGTAGTAGATCAACTCGTTATCGCTCACATGCTTCAGCAATTTCGATGATTTATTGTTGTACACCCATTCATGTTGCCGGTCCAAGTCAAACAAAGCAGCTATCACCTGCGCAAACTTGGCGTTGACAGTGCATTCCACCTTCACCGACTTGTAGCTGGAGTTGTCTTCATTTGTCGTAAATATCTTCATCGTCCTGGTTTCCTTCTTCAACTTCCATTCGGTCGCCTCACATGCATGCACGATTAAACACAAGAAGGAAAATGCAATAATTTTTTTCATACACATCATCTGGATCGTGGCAGGTTTTTTTGCTCTCGCAGGCACTCGTTTTTTTATAAGATGTCAGCTTCCGCAACAACTGCCTTCGCCCCCTAACGCTATGCCAAACTAACCTACCCATGCAAAATTAGCGTTACGGCGCCGATTTGCCGCGATTATTCTGTTAAAATGCCGTATTCGGTATAAGCATTTGTTGATGGTACAATTTTTGTCACTTTTATAAAAACTGTTATTATGCGCTTCTTAACTACTTCATTAGCCTTGGTAGCTTTTGTAACTATGACGGCATTTACCGGTAAAAAATGCATAACGGTGACCAGTTATGCCTTCACAAACAATGGCTATATCCCCGTCAAGTACACATGCCTCGGACAGAGTGCAAGCCCTCCCCTCGCCTTCGGCAATATTCCGCCTGCGGCCCGCTCATTAGCCATCGTCGTCGACGACCCCGATTACAGCTATACCTGCAAAGCAGATCCGCCAAAAACTAAGGGCAAACGAAAAAGTAAAAAACCTGTAAATACACCCATGGTGCAAAAAGACAGCTGCTTTGTCGACTGGGTGATCTGGAACATAGATACCGGCAGCTTTATACCCGAAAACTTTAAAAATTATAACGAGGGGTTAAATGGCCTCAAGCAACCGGGTTACACCGGCGTCTGCCCCTCAGCAGGCCTGCATCACTATCACTTTAAGGTTTATGCACTCGACATCAAACTTAACCTCAGCAAGAACTGCAGTAAAGCCGAGCTGGAAAAGCTGATGGATGGTCACATAGTTGGCTGGGGCGAGATCGTAGGGGTATTTGATAAAAATTACCGGTAAACACCCGTTTTCGGAGGTTCTGTTTCAATTTCCACTTTATTAAAAGTATTTTTGTGCCAAATTGCAGAACCAGATGACGCTTGCCGGCACAATAAAACATTTAGCAGAAGACGCCCTTAAACACCTCTACCCTGATGCGCTCATAGAGCGGGCCATGATAACGGTGAATCAGACCAAACCGGAGTTTAAGGGAGACTATACGATCGTGCTCTTCCCGTTTTTAAAATTGCTCAAACAAAAACCGGATGCCATTGGCAAGCAAATGGGCGATTACCTTTTAGAAAAAACCGAGTTATTCTCTTCTTACGATATCGTTAGCGGGTTCCTGAATCTGACCGTAAAAGACTCATGGTGGGTCTCTTTCCTGATGAACCACTTCACCGAGACCAATTACGGCGGCCAATGCAAAGCCGATTGCCGCGTGATGGTTGAATACTCATCGCCCAACACCAACAAACCCCTGCATTTCGGGCACCTGCGCAATATCTTCCTCGGGGCGGCGGTCTCCGAAGTGCTGCGGGCAAATGGCAAGCAGGTAGTAAAGGCAAACCTGATAAACGACCGTGGTATTCACATCTGCAAGTCTATGATCGCATGGCAGCGCTATGCGAATGGCGCTACACCTGAGAGTACCGGCATTAAGGGTGATCATCTTGTTGGCGACTACTACGTAAAATTCAACGATGTTTACAAACAGGAGGTAGCAACGCTTATAGAACAAGGCAAAACTGAAAAAACTGCCGAACGCGATGCGCCCATAATGCTGGATGCGCAGGAAATGCTGCGCAAATGGGAAGCCGGCGACAGCGAGGTGCGCGGCCTGTGGCAGATGATGAACGGGTGGGTGTACAAGGGTTTCGATGTGTCCTACAAACGCCTCGGTGTTTCCTTCGATAAAATGTATTATGAGAGCGATACTTATCTGCTCGGCAAAAAGATCGTGGAAGATGGCCTGCGCAAGGGCATCCTTTTTAAAAAAGAAGATGGCTCAGTATGGGTCGACCTTAAAGACGAAGGACTGGACGAAAAACTATTGCTGCGTGGCGATGGCACCTCTGTTTATATCACACAAGACCTCGGTACTGCAAAACTGAAGTACGATGAGTACAGACTGAACCAATCCGTTTATGTGATCGCCGATGAGCAAAACTATCATATTCACATTCTTAAGCTGATACTTAAAAAACTCGGCGAGCCATGCGCCGACGGCATTTATCACCTTTCGTACGGCATGGTGGAACTGCCAACCGGACGAATGAAAAGCCGTGAGGGTACTGTCGTCGATGCCGATGATATGGTTGCTGAGATGGTGCGCCTCGCACAGGAGCAAACCGAGCAATCGGGCAAGACAGAAGGCTTTTCCGGGGAGGAGCTCACAAAGCTATACGAGACCATCGGCCTTGGGGCATTGAAGTTCTACCTCCTCCGCGTCGACCCAAAAAAGAAAATGATCTTCGACCCGAAGGAGTCGATCGATCTGCATGGCTTCACCGCCACATTTATACAGTATGCCCATGCCCGCATCTGCTCCATACTCAGAAAGGAGCAACTGCCGCTTGTACCCAACTGCACTCATTTTCAGACGTTTAGGCAAACAACCGAACTGTTTCCACTGGAAAAAAAGATCATACTGGCGCTGGAGGAATACCCCGCAATCCTTGCAGATGCAGCAAATGAATTCAACCCCTCATCCATATGTAATTATTCTTTCCAGTTGGCACAGCTCTTCAATACATTTTATGACGGGCACAGCATATCAAAGGCTGAGAGCGAGGAAAAGAAACAGTTGCGGCTCATGATCATCATTATGACGGCATCGGTACTGCGCCATGCCATGCATCTCATGGGTATCAGGCTGCCCGAAAAAATGTGATCTGCGTTAGTGGTGCAATGCACGAAGAAGCTGTGTGACTAAATACTCCGATGCGTTATATCCGGCAACATATTCAAACCATTATCGGGCTTTACGATGGAAGCGTGCCGCTGGCACACTTCCTCAAAAACTATTTCAAGCAATACCCTATCCTCGGCAGCCGCGATCGCAAAATGCTTAGCGCCCTCGCCTACACGTGGTACCGCTGCACAAAAGGCATTGAAGGCGAAGAATGGTTCGACGCTCTGATGGCACGTTGGCATGAAGCGCCAAAACTCATACCCGGTTTTTCACTTGCTCAATGGATCAGCGAGCAGCACATTACCTTTCATACGAATGCCCTCTTTCCTCATGACATTGAATTTTCCGACGGCATCGAAAAAAA
>CAYNGS010000081.1:0-2907 GCA_964396625.1 uncultured Flavipsychrobacter sp. | reverse complement strand
TGCATTCTATGCTCGCGCAGCCCAACCTGTTTATACGCATCAGGAAGGATAAGGGAAAGCTGGTCAGCCTGCTGAATAACGGCCAGGTACCCTTTACCTTCATCACTGACGATTGTCTCTCTCTCCCCAACGGAGCTAAGATAGATACACTGCTTCCTCCCGATGCCTATGTAGTGCAGGATGCTTCATCTCAGCAAACCGGCGCTTTTTTTACGCCGCAAAAGAATGAGCAATGGCTCGATTGCTGTTCTGGCGCCGGAGGAAAATCATTACTGCTCACGGATATACAACCTGGCGTCAGGCTTACGGTCTGCGATAAGCGGGAAAGCATTATCCGTAACCTGCAGCAGCGCTTCACACAGTATCGCCATCAGCAGCCCGTTGCCCACGTAACCGATGTTGCCGACAAACCGCAGCTTACTAAGGCGCTCGGCAGCAAGTCATTCGACAACATTATTTGCGATGCGCCATGCAGCGGCTCCGGCACATGGGCGCGCACACCTGAGCAATTGTATTTCTTTGATCCTGCCACGCTATCGGGCTATACTTCATTACAGCGGGCCATAGCCACAAATGTTTCACAGCACCTGAAGCCTGGCGGCAGGCTTATTTATATTACCTGCTCGGTCTTCACCAAAGAGAACGAAGATGGGGTTACAGAAATAGCAAAGGAGACAGGACTGAAGCTAATCCAATCCCAACTTATCAACGGCATCAGAATAAAAGCCGACAGCATGTTTGTCGCTATGCTACGAAAAGAAGTCTGAAATTTTTAACCTACCCCCCAACTCAACAATTCAACCATTTAACCAATCAACCAATCAACCATTCTCGCAACATCAGCACATCAGCTAATCAGCTAATCAGCTAATCAAACATCAGCTAATCAGCTAATCAACCATCTATTTCGCTGCCTTGGTCTTAAATTTATGAATAGCGTTCCGGGTAAAATCGCTGAGCACCAGGTGGCCGCTGATCGCGGCACGTTCGGTAAGCAAGTGATCCCAATTCTCTGTCCCGTGCCAGAATATCTTTTTTAGCTGTGCCATCGCCTGCGGACTGCTGTGCGATAACCGTTCTGCCAGGCTTTTCACTGCGTCGTCCACTTCCAGCACGGTATTGTACACCTCCGAATATAGCCCGTGGCGCTTACCCCATTCGGCTGAGCGCCATCCGGTAGCATCTATTGCCAGTTGCGAAAAACACGATGCTCCCACCTTGCGCTCCACCGCAGGCCCAACAACAAATGGGCCTATGCCCACAGCCAGTTCGCTTAGCTTCACCGATGCCTCAGTTGTAGCTATAGCATAGTCAGTAGCGGCAATAAGCCCCACTCCACCGCCAACAGCCTTGCCTTGCACACGGCCTATGATAAGTTTGTGGCATTTCCGCATCGCATTTATCACGTGCGCAAAACCACTGAAGAACTTCTTGCCTTCGCCCTCGGTGCTAATGGCTATCAGCTCATCAAACGACGCTCCGGCGCAAAATGCCTTATCCCCTGCGCTGCGCAGCACGATCACATGCACGCGGTTGTCTATGCCAATGTCGTTGATGGTTTTTGCAAGGTCTGAAAGTATTGCTGCCGGCAACGAATTGCTCGATGGATGAAAAAACTCTATTGTGGCAATACCGTGTTCTATCTCGTGGCTTACATAGCCTTCGCGATGCTGCATATCAGTTGGTTAGGTGAGTGGTATCAAAATTAGGTTTAAAATCGAAACAAAAAAACATAACATAATAATAATATTACATTTAAACAATAGGGATAGTTATCGCTTGAACTGAAAGAAATGAAATTGGCTCGCGACAAAAGTTTCTGATTTAGATACCTCCGGCAGATAAGCTGATACTAGCTCTTCTCCTTCTTTACAAAAAACAAGCCCAGCGACGCGCTGACGATCCCCTGTATTGTTCCAATATATACTTTCGACTGTTTAATTATTTGAATTTCGGTTTTGCTGGAGAACGGCTCTATCAAAATATGAGCCAGAAGTATCATCAGATAGACGAACGATATCCAGAATGTTAGCCTGAAGTAGAAGACGTCAACCTGGTGGTCATCTTCCGTATTTATGTTAGTCACAAAGATCGTGATCATTAATGACAGCGACGGCACGAGGGCAGATTGCAACCACGACCAAACGTCAGACACATTGTCTCCGAATTTGCCGAAAAGTGTTTGCAGAACTACAACCAGGAAAAAAATCGATGCAAAAATAAACCAGCATATAGCAAGCTTTTTTTGCGCACCCCTGTAACTAATTTTCATAAGATAGCTTGTTATAAATGTTGCTCTTGGTCAGGTGCGCTTCTCCCGATATTGTGGATGGTACCAATAATGTCGCTTCGCCATCATCCTTTTTCTGAATTTCATAGATAAACGCCATGCAGCTGTGATTATTTACCGGAGTCTGTCCGTAATTCTGTGGCAACGCATTATTGCCGCTCACGGGAAAACTTTCTACCAGGCTGTCTGATGGCTCGTTTGGCGATGTCCTGAACGATTTGTTGGTAACTATGAAAACGATGCATCTGTAAAAACCGGGACTCGAGGTAAAAAGGGCTTTCACATAGTCCTTCAGTGAAAATATTTTTTGCTTCGTGTATTTCACATTCCATCTTTCATTCTCCGGCTTCGGACTGCCATCTTCATTGATCTGTTCTATTTGCGCAGCAATGGCAAAACCACCCGGCACATGAAAAATGCTTCTTTGGTTATAACCACAGGCGTCCAGGGCAGTAATTATCTTCGTAGCAACATCATTATATACTTTGCACGAAGCAAAAACACGCGTAGGCAGGTTATACGTTGCAGAAGGCCGGGGCGGGGGCCAGGGAAAATCCGCAAGATCACCGGCATCATTTGCTACGCCCGTACCATCATTTGGGGCGCCCGCATTCGGG
>CAYNGS010000080.1:0-8996 GCA_964396625.1 uncultured Flavipsychrobacter sp. | reverse complement strand
GTGATAGGGATATACACAACCGGCGTAAAGCAGGTGGACGAAACAAAATCTTACGCCAACATTATACAGGCGCAAAACCTGCTTGGTAAGGACAGAAGCTACGTGACGGATATAAAAGTGAATCTGAAAGATTACAACAAAGCCCCCGAAGTGGCACAGGAAATGGAGACCATGACCGGCTACAAGGCAGAGGACTGGGTGCAGGCCAACAGCCAGTTGAAGACCGCATTCAAGATCCGGGCCATGATACTGAACTCTGTGGTGGGCGTGATACTGCTCGTTGCCGGCTTCGGTATTTACAACATTCTGAACATGACCATTTACGAAAAGATCAAGGAGATAGCTATACTGAAAGCCACAGGTTTCTCAGGGCCTTCGGTGATCAGTATCTTCCTGCAGCAGGCTATATACATCGGTATGATGGGTGGTATAATAGGCATAATTTTCGGTTACCTGATCTCCTATGGTTTTTCGCGCGTTTATATCGGCGGCTCCACGCCAATGGGCGGCAGCCTCAATTATATACCGATGTCATTCTATGTACCCCATTACATTGAGGCGATCATATTTGGCATACTGACAACGATCGCTGCAGGCTATTTCCCGGCAAGAAAGGCTTCGAAAGTGGACCCCGTAACTATAATAAGAGGATAATGGCAGACACCGCATTAAGAGCAACGGCAATAACCAAGTACTTTCATGACCCTGTGACCACAGAGGTGCTGAAAAAAATAACCCTTGACGTAAATAAAGGAGAATTTGTGTCCATAGTTGGTAAGTCGGGCTGTGGCAAGTCTACACTGCTCTATGTACTGTCGACGATGGACCGCGACTATGAGGGCACCCTGGAACTGAACGGCGAGAAAGTTACCGGACAGTCACTGAACAGCCTTGCACGCATCCGCAATTCATCAATAGGGTTTGTGTTCCAGTTTCACTTTCTGCTGCCCGATTTTACATGTCTTAAAAATGTAATGATACCGGCACTGCGGCTGGGCAAGCTGTCGTATAAAGAAGTTGAGGAAAGGGCCTACGATAAACTGAAAATGTTTGGCGTGGAAGACCAGGCATTGAAGAAAGCCAACAAGCTATCGGGCGGACAGCAGCAGCGTGTAGCCATAGCGCGCGCGCTGATCAACGACCCCACCATTATTATGGGCGATGAACCGACCGGTAATCTCGATTCAAAAAACACCGGTATCGTCTTCGACCTGTTTCAAAAATTGTCGAAAGAATTTGGACAGACACTCATCACAGTGACGCACGATGAGGACTTTGCGAAACGCTCGGACCGGATTATAGAAATGGCCGACGGTGAGATCAAGAGTCATGGACATTAAAATACGTAAAGCAAGATCAAGTACTGTCATGATGAGCCGCGCCGAAACATTCCCCGGTACATTATGCATTAAATCCTGAGCGCAGCAGGGCTTTATTATCTGTTTTTTTTGTTTGTTTGCATTATGTATTGGGCAAAAACACCGGCTTGGTTCAGAAAAATTTACCCGCGGGACCTCGTATGGGATATGCCTGCGGAAGATGAGCCGTCGGTTTACATTACGTTTGACGATGGCCCCCACCCTGTTGCCACGCCCTTTGCCATGGAGCAACTAAACAAGTATGGCGCCAAGGCGACCTTCTTTTGTGTGGGCAACAACGTCTCTAAGTATCCTGACATCTACGCGCAGCTACTGGCTAATGGCCACGCTGTGGGCAACCACACCTTTGACCACGTGAGCGGATGGAAACTGAGCGGCGATGGCTACCTGAGAAACATTACAAAGGCGAAGGCGTACATCAACAGCGATCTCTTCAGGCCACCCTACGGCAGGATAAAGTATTCGCAGGTAAGAAAACTGAAACAGGCCTACCCCGGCTGGAAAATAGTGATGTGGGATATATTGTCGTGCGATTTCGATAAGACGATGTCGCCACAGCAATGTGTGGACAATGTGCTGAACAATATAAGGCCGGGCTCCATCGTCATATTTCATGACAGCGAGAAAGCATGGGACCGAATGAACTATGCATTGCCGCCGGTGCTGGACTACTGCAGGAAAAAAAACTGGAAAATGAAAGCGCTTCCGCAAAACCACTCCTAAAATCTCATATTCGGACAGTAAAACATAACAAATAAATCGCATTTTTGCCGAATTTGCTTTTGCTTTTGAGTTTTTACTCTTTACTTTTGCCTTAACATGCCGTTTACAGACTCACACACACACCTATACGACGAACAGCTGATAGGGGACGATCACCAGATACAGCGCGCCATAGATGCAGGTGTAACAAAGATGTACATGCCCAACTGCGACAGCACTACCATAGAAGGTATGCTGCGGCTCGCAGACCGACATCCGTTAAACTGCTTCCCGATGATGGGACTGCACCCGACATCTGTGAGAGACAACTATAAAGACGAGCTGGCTATTGTAAAAGACTGGCTGCAGCGGAGAAAATTCTATGCCGTAGGAGAAATAGGGCTGGACTACTACTGGGAGCTAACTTATAAGACCCAACAGATAGCCGCTTTTAAAGCACAGATCGACATTGCGCTCCAGTTCGACCTGCCGATAGTGATACACAGCCGGGAGTCGCTGCATGATTGTATAGAGATCGTGAAGCACAAACAAAATGGCTACCTGCGTGGTGTTTTTCACTGTTTCAGCGGCACGCTGGAACAGGCCAATGAGATCATCTCGCTCGGTTTTTACCTCGGTATAGGCGGGGTGCTCACCTTCAGGCACAGCCCGCTTGTGGATATAGTAAATGAAGTGCCGCTGGCAAACATACTGCTGGAGACCGATGCGCCCTACCTGGCGCCTGCGCCGCACCGCAGCAAGCGCAATGAGAGCAGCTACATACCCATCATTGCCCAGAAAATAGCGGATATAAAGAATATAACACTGGAAGGTGTGGCCGGGGTGACCACCTACAATGCAGAAAAAGTTTTCGGGTCTGATTAGAATAGTTACCTTTACTGCCCTTACGGAGAGATGCTCGAGTGGTTGAAGAGGCACGCCTGGAAAGTGTGTATATCTGTCAAAGGGTATCCAGGGTTCGAATCCCTGTCTCTCCGCAATAGCTTCACCGCAATGTGAGGCTTTTTTGTTTTTGTGTCCGCCCATCCTTCAGTGGCACTCATTCATGGGTTAGTCAGATCCGGCCCCAGATTACGTCGGGTCCCTGCCCACCGCACGAGCTATTGCACAAGCTGTATATTGAATGATGATGGTTTGAAAATCAGTATCCAGCACCATTGTCGCAGCTAAAAAATTGTATTAATATTCCAAGATATAAGACTCTGCTGTATCTAGCCCGTTTGAAGGTGGCGCTGCTCATTACAAAACCGATATAAAGCTCACTCCGCTTTTGCCAGGATAAGCTGAAACTCCTCTATTTTCAATACATTAACCTTCGGGAACGGCACCGCTTTCAGAACGGAAAAATCCGAATCATGAGAGATCAAATACTGCGCACCGGAAGCAACATAACAATCTACAAATTTATTATCATCCTGATCTTGGATAAGATTCCAGCGAAAATACACGTGGGTGAAATTTACATTGGGCAGTTCTTTGAGTGCAATAAGAAAATTACTGGCGACTGCTTCAGTATACTTTTTTCTCAGTATCTCTTCATATTCCAACAATATTTCGTCAGTGATCAATAATTGAAACCGCTCATTCAGCAATGCCTGTATCAACCAATGATAAGCCGATTTTGACGACAAAGCAGAAACGAGAACATTCGTGTCAATAACTACGTTGATCATCAGATGCCTTGTCGTCAGTTAACCATTTTTTCATTGTTTCATTGTCATAACCATTTCGCTCCCAAATCGCATCGGCCTCATCAATCGCCTTTGATGCAAAGTACTTTGCAAGGAATCGCCTGATATTCAATAAATCTGCCTCAGCAATATTTGAGGAATATAATTTCAACAATTCCTGTTGAATATTGCTTAAAGAAGAAGCTGCCTGCATAGTCTCAAATATTAGATAACAAAGTTAAGCATTTGTTTAGAATTCTTCAATTGCCTTAAGTCCTCAACAACAAGGTTTGAAATTTGCCTCTTTCACTATCTTCTCCTTCCCGTTCTATAGCATATCATGCCATTCTTCCCGCCATCTCATCAAAATATAGTCTTCGAGCAGGGGTATTTTGTTTTCGGGGTTTTGCCTGTTGTATTCTTCGTGCTGGTATTGAGCATCGGGCGAGGGTGTCAGTAACTTTCGTTCGTGAAGACTGTTGCGATTGCAGTATTGCATCACTGGGTTCCACAGGTGCCGCCAGAAAGCTTCCGTAACTCCCCTCGTAAAATAGACATTTTGGATAGCAGGCCGGCGTTGCAGTACCTGAACGATGTTGACCGTATCGAAATCATCGAAATGATAGGCCAGCGCTTTGTCTGAGAAACCCGCGAGTATCTTGACGTGCCCCGGATCAGCCAGATCGGCATCGTCTATAGCGCTGATGATGTCGGTAATCGCTATCTTGTTGCGGCGGCAGAACAGCCTCCAGTCTGCCGGCGATGCGTTGATCAGCGACGCCTCACCATAGAGCCTGGGCAACACGCTCCAGAAACAGTTGTGTTCCGTTCTGCCGTAAAACCACGGCACGCCTTCACCGGCAGCCAGCTCCGGGATAAAGGTGCCTACTATCAGTGTGGCAGGTTCGTAATCGACGAACTCAAGGTTGAGCTCATTTTGAAACTTGTGCTTAAACGACATGATCTTCAGAGTTCCTTCTTTAACAGCCGCCGCGCTTTCTGCTTCAACAGGTCTTTAAAGAACCAGCGCAAATACCTGTTGCAGGAAGCGAGCAGTTTGCGGTCGTATGAAGGTATGAATCTCCTGCAATTATCTTTATTGAACACCCAACCGAGCAAGCCCTTAATATCTTTTTCCACAATGGCCCGCATCATATCTTTTTTATAAAGGCTGATCTTTACTCCCTTCGGGTACTTCCTGGCATCCCACCCCAGCAGGGTCAGGTCGCCACGCGCAATTTTTTTTATTCCCTCAGCAAAATCATTGCCGGTAAACTTACCGTAATACACCCACGAATTGGGCCTTACATCAATTTCTATCAGGTAATGTTTGTGCTCCGGTTCGCTGTACATGAACGCGATACTGGCAAAGCCATTGATACCGATGCTCCTGCCTATCTTTCTCAACTCATCCGCTATAGCCGGGTTCTGACAAAACAGCCGCTGCGTAGACAAGCCATACTTTCCCAATATCTTCAGCAGCCGGGCGTAGCTGTATACGATCAGCTCGCCATTCCAGAACAATACCTCCATATTAACGTCGTACCCTTCTATAAATTGCTGAAAAACGATATTATCCTTACCGTTTGCCTCAGCAAGGTGTTCGGCAAGATCATTTTCATTGTCACACTTAAACACGCCAGTACCAGCCTCGCTGCGATCCATTTTCATCATAAAGGGATACTTCATGTGCTCACCAATGTCCCGCAGGGTCTGTGATCCGGTATATACAAGGAACCGGGGTGTACTGATGTTGTACTTTTCACACAAATTTGAGAAACCCACTTTAGAGCCCAGTAGCTCGCGATTCTCAATTTTGCTTAGGGGCATGATCCTGTAAAACATTTCTTCAGACGATATTACATCGTTCAGCATGCGGATGATAATATCGTCGCCGGGTATGATCCAGAAATAATCCTTGCCTTGCTGTTCCACAAATGCCAGCAGGTCCGGTACAAAGGTCTCATCATGTTCACCGGCTTCTATCCAGCGATCATAAAACTCATTCTCAAGCACCCACGAGCCTTTTCGGCAATACAGATCCACATCAAAACCGGCCTGCTTAAAGACAGCAGGCAGTTCGATAAGCGAATCCCAGTTGGCAAATGAAATGATCAGAACCTTGTGCAAAATCAGATATCGAAATAATGATTAAAAGAAATAAAAATAGAAAACTAACTGAGAGATAGCAGTACGGAACGAAAAAAAATTGCAGCGTCTGCTGCAAAAAACATATCTCAAATTAGACGTTGGATTTATTGCTGACGATCAGACCGCTTTCGCCACTTAACAAGTTCATACCATATCACCGATAAAAATCCCGCTGCTATGCTGACCAGCAACTGGCTGGGGCTCAAAGGCTCAAACCCGAAAAATACAGAGAGCGGCTTTATGTAGAGCAGCAGCCCCGTGACAACAATGGTAATGGCAATGATAAGCGGAACAAATTCATTCCGGTATTTCATAGTAGCGACAACTGAGTAATAAAACGACCGGTTCACCAAAGTGAGGAATATATTGGCAGCTATAAGAACAACAAACACCATTGTCCGTGTGAGTGCTTCGTTATAACCATGCAGCACGGCATACTGATAGACGGCCAGTGTGCCGACGGTGATCATGAGGCCCTGCACAACACTTGTCGCCAGCTCTTTCCAGCTAAAAAATGTAGTGACGAAAGGACGAGGACGCTGCAGCATTGTGTTCTTTTCCATCGGCTCATTTTCATAGATGATAGAACAGGTAGGGCCCATTAAAAGTTCAAGGAAAATGACATGTACCGGCGAAAAAATATTGGGATATATCCAACCCAGCGCCAGGGGCATGAACACCGTGAGCAGTATCGGGATATGGATGGAGATGATATACTGTATCGCTTTTTTCAGGTTGGTATATATACGCCTGCCCATTGCTACGGCATCCACCATTTTAGACAGGTCGTCCTCCAGCAGCACCAGCGAGGCAGCCTGCCTGGCTATCTCAGTGCCCTTGCGGCCCATAGCTATGCCTATATGGGCTGCCTTCAGCGCAGGGCCGTCGTTTACCCCATCACCGGTCATTGCCACTATCTCATTGTTTGCCTTTAGCGCATCAATGATCTTTAACTTGGCATCCGGAAACATCCTGGTGAATATGCAGGTATCACCAACTATTTCCCTGAGCTCCGCACCATCCAGTTTCATCAGTTCGTCTCCGGCGATGCTTTTGCCGTAACCCCGGAAGCCGATCTGCCGGGCAATGGCGTTGGTGGTGGCGGCATTGTCTCCGGTAACTATTTTTACTGAGATGCCGGCAGCGTAAAACTGCTCAAACACCGATTGTATATTTCTTTTTGGCGGATCGTAAAATGCGACGATACCCTTAAATCTGAATTTGTAATCATGCTGCGTTGCCGGGAATGCATTGCCATCAAACCGGGCCTCGCCTACCCCCAGCAGGCGATAACCGTCTTTGGCAAGCGTATTTATGGCTACCCCGATCAATTGTTTTTCGATGGGCGTTGTGTCCGACACGCTCATCAGCGCCTCGGGAGCGCCCTTTGCGGCTATGATGCGAAGCCCGCTGCTGTTCTCAAACACGTGGGTCATCATGGGCGGCTTCCCGTCCAGCGGATATTCAAAGACCATCTTGTACAGCGGTCGCTCATCTGTGGCAATTGCGCCTGCGTAGGCATCGTGCAGCGCCACTTCCATCGGGTCGAACGGGATGGGTTCACTCGCCCACATGGCCAGCCTCACTAGTGCCAGTTCATCACCGCTCATATGCTCGCCGGGTGCTGTGATCTTCTGTGTCGACAATACAAAAAGTTTCGCGAGGCTCATCCTGTTTTCGGTAATCGTCCCTGTCTTGTCCGTACATATCACCGTTGCGCTGCCCAGGGTCTCCACTGTCTTCATTTGTTTTACAACGATGCCCAGCTTCATGAGCCGCCAGGCACCCAGTGCCATGAATGTCGTGAAGGCCACAGGTATCTCTTCCGGCAGTATGCTCATAGCTAGTGTGAGCGCTTTCAGCAGGCTGTCGAGAACTTTCCCGGAATGATAAAAATTCATGGCCCATACCACAACGAAAACAACTGCACCGGCAATAACCATTTTTTTCACGAAGTTGTATATCTGCAATTCGAGCGGGGTCTTCTCTTCTTTTATGCTTTCCAGGCTCTTACCGATCTTCCCCAATTTTGTTTCCACACCGATAGCTGTGATCTCAGCCACCGCCAGCCCTGTGGCAACTGTGGTACCCTGGTAAACAAAATTATCGTCCTTCGTTTTGTCTTTAAAAACAGCGAGCGATTCACCTGTAAGAATGGCTTCGTTTACTGAAAAATCGTTGGAATGAATGATCACGCCGTCTGCGGCTACAGACGTTCCTTCCTCGATCATCAGGCAGTCGCCGATCACTATATCTTCGCTTTTTATCTCCACCACCTCTCCGCCCCTGATCACTTTGCAATTTGGCTGCGTAAGGTCCTTAAGTTTCTCCAGCGCGTTGCGGCTCCGCGAATCCTGGTATAACGATATTGCCGACACCAGCACAATTGCCGAAGCGAGAAAAATGCCGTCGCCAGCGTTGCCACTTACAAAATATATGAGGGATGCAACCAGCAGTAAAACAACCATCGGCTCCTTGGCCACGCTCTTCACCGCATTCCAAAAACCGTTTTCTTTTTTGTAGGCCAGCCGGTTATACCCAAACCGCTCCCGTGCAGCCAAAACCTGCTCCTGCGTTAATCCCTTTATGTTGAAATTGTTGGCCGCCATAAACAACGTTGCAAACGATCGTGCTTGCCACGATAGATCATCTGCTATTCGAACCGCAAAATTCAAATATCATTCCGGTATAGTGTATGACAATGGTCAGGAAACTGATTAATAGCGAGGAGCAGATGCGATTCGCGGGCCGCGATCTTATTCTTCAATAAAATTCAGGTCCCTTCCAAATGTCTCATCGGTCAGAAACACGGCAGCGGTACTGATGACCATAACAATTGTACCTGTAATGGCAGCAGCATGAATAAAGCCGAAACCCGGCTGCAGGGACTTGAACAAAATAATGGTCAGTGGTAGTGAGCCCCGCACCATATTGGGTACCGTGGTAGCGGCAGTGGCGCGAAGGTTGGTACCGAAGTGCTCGGCCGCCATGGTAACAAACAACGCCCAGAAGCCTGTGCCAAAACCCATCAGCGCACATATCAGGTACATATTGGTAGCCGTGCCATTGTATT
>CAYNGS010000079.1:0-9009 GCA_964396625.1 uncultured Flavipsychrobacter sp. | reverse complement strand
GAACCGCCAGGCCGCCATCGCCACTGAAGCCTGCGGTCGTGTTTCCGGCAATAGTCGAGATAATGCCCGATGCATTGATCTTACGTATACACTGGTTGCCCGCGTCTGCCACATATATATTACCATAGCCATCTAAAGCAATACCAAAAGGGCCATTTAGCTCTGCGCCGGTTGCGGGTGTACCGTCACCGGCATGACCGGGTGTTCCATTGCCGGCAACAGTTGTGATGATACCTGCGGCATCGACCTTGCGCACCCGGTTGTTTTCGTAGTCGCAAAAATATATATTGGCAGCTCCATCTGCGACCGGCACGCCCGGAAAATATATATCGGCAGCAGTTGCGGCTATCCCGTCGCCCGAGTAACCCAAAGTGCCATTGCCTGCAAAAGTGGTAATGATACCGAAGGAGTTGATCTTCCTGATGCGGTCGTTGCCGGCGTCGATCATATAAATATTCCCCGTTCTGTCCAATGTGATATCCTCGGGGCCCTTAAAGACTGCGGACAATGCAGGGCCTCCATCTCCGCTGAAGCCATATGCCCCTGTACCTGCAATAGTAGTAATGATCTGCGCATTTGCTTCTTTGGATAAGCAGAGGGCAAAGCCGTAGAATAAAATAAAAGATAGTTGTTTCATAGCATCACTTTAATGTAGGTGAATTTAGATTGATCCGCCAAGTCAAAGATAATCGACAACATTAATAAAAAAAAAATAAGAAATATTGGTATACATAATCAAATCTAAGCATTATTTTTATTATACAAAACTCTAATTTATGAAAAATGCACTATTTATTTTACTCCTGATTTTTTCAGGAAAGGAGGCTTTCCCGCAGGGAAATATTCACCTTGTGAATCACAGCACCACATGCACGATTGATGTATATATGTATGGCTATTCAACCTCGGCGGGCTAAGGAGCGTGCTCGCTTGTAGGTAACCCGGTCTTTCTCGATGTATCCGGCAGTGGAAGCAATACGTATACAGCGGCAAATTGTTATGCTTTCCAAGTTGCTATCAACTGGTCTACATTTCCAAGTGCATTTCCAGGTCCGGGTTCCCCGAGTGACTTTATATGGACAGATGCACTGTTTGTATATTCGTGTGTTTGCGGTGTGCAGGCGAATTATGTATGGGGTAGCCTCGGGCTTTCTTCATCGTCATGCGTCACCTCGAGTGAAACCAACACCTGGTCAGGCACAGCAGCAATGTGCACATACTCAGTAAGCGCCAGTAGTGCCATCACCATTTATCCTCCTTTGCCATCGACATTTAATGCTGATTTTTATTAGCGAGGGCATTTTTTCAGTTATTTGTGCTATACTCAAGGGACAGAAGCTATTAAATGCAAAAAAGAGACTGTATAAAACAGTCTCTTTTTTAAGATCGCTAAAGAGTCTTATTTTCTTTTAGCGGCTGCCCTTTTCTTAGGACCAGCGTTCTTTTTAGCTGCCTTTTTCGGAGCAGCTGCTTTCTTTGGTGCAGCTTTCTTAGGAGCTGCTTTCTTTGCAGCTTTTTTCGGAGCTGCTTTCTTAGCGGCTGCTTTTTTCGGAGCCGCTTTCTTTGCTGTTGCCATAACTGTGAATTTAAGGGTTAAACAAAAATCTTTATGGCAAAATCGCCGTGGGGGTTAGGCCTCGGCGATCGCTGTGTTAACTTCTTTAACTGATATTAATGTCTTATTTCGTGTTTTTCGGAATTCTACTACGCCGTCTGCGAGGGCATAAATGGTAAAGTCCTTGCCCAGGCCTACGTTATCGCCGGGGTGGTAAACGGTACCCCTCTGACGTACTATAATATTACCAGAGATAGCAGGCTGTCCGCCGAATATCTTTACACCAAGTCGTTTGCTATGTGAGTCGCGGCCGTTCCTTACACTGCCTTCCCCTTTTTTATGTGCCATTTTATATTGTTAATTACTATTTACGAGTTAAAGTTAAGCAATTTCATTTATTTTGATCTTGGTCAGGCTCTGACGGTGACCATTTTTTTTCTGGTAGCCTTTACGACGGTTTTTCTTGAAGATGATCACTTTATCACCTTTCAAATGGTCTATAATTTCGGCCTGAACTTTCTTAGAATTTTTGCCCACGGTGATGTTGCCATCATTGCTTACCATGAGGATATCTGAAAATTCAACCTTGTCACCCGCGTTACCTTCGAGACGATGCACAAACAATTCATCATTCTGTTTCACCTTGAATTGCTGACCTGCTATTGTTACTATTGCAAACATGATATACCTAAAATATTTTCGCAAAGATAATACACTTTTTTATTTTTAACAATAAAAATTTATTATTCTTTGATTTTTTTTCTTTTTAGCTCAAATATCGCGTGCAAATTTAATGTTTATTCCCGATATAGAATTAATATAACCCCTTGCAATTAATATTAACTTTGGCACCCAACAATAATCTGAATGAAGATTAAATCTTTCCTTGCCCGGCCGTACGCGTCTATTATTCATTCGAAGGTGCGGAAAGGAATGGCTACGGCGGTTGCCGACCAGGCGGCTGTTTTGCAACAATTATTAAAGTATGGAGGCCGAACGCTGTTTGGGAAAGAACATGCGCTGCAAAGTGTAAAAACTTATGATGATTTCAAGAAAGCAGTTCCGATAAGGGATTATGAAGCGTTCGCTGCACATATAGATAAGATAAAGAACGGGGAACAAAATGTGCTGTGGAAGGGCAAGCCTATATATTTTGCGAAGACCTCAGGCACGACGAGCGGCGCCAAGTATATACCCATCAGTAAGGATTCAATCTCCAATCATATAAATGGAGCGCGGGACGCACTGCTGTGCTATATGGCTGAGAGCGGCAACACGGCGTTTGCCAACGGAAAAATGATATTTCTGTCAGGGTCGCCTGAAATGGAGCGTGTGGGCGGAATACCCACCGGCAGGCTAAGCGGCATAGTGAACCACTATATACCGCGCTACCTGCGCGGCAACCAACTGCCTTCGTACGAAACGAATTGTATAGAGGACTGGGAGGTGAAGCTGGACAGGATAGTAAAGGAGACCATGAATGAAAACATGACGCTGATAAGCGGTATACCGCCATGGATGCAGATGTATTTTGACTGGCTGAGCGAACGCAACGACGGAAAAAAAATAAAAGAGCTGTTCCCGCAGTTGCAGGTGATCGTGCATGGGGGCGTGAATTTTGAACCCTACAAGGCTAAGCTCACGGACAGCATAGGCGGCGCGGTGGATATGATCGAGACATTTCCGGCATCGGAAGGTTTTTTTGCTTTTCAGGATGTACCCGGCGGCGAGGGCCTGCTGCTGAATACAGACTCAGGTATTTTTTATGAGTTTGTGCCGGCCGGCGAAATAGGAAATGAAAACCCGACGAGGCTATCGCTGGGCGAAGTGAAGACAGGGGAGAACTATGCCCTGATAGTGAGCACTAACGCAGGCCTGTGGGCCTATAATATAGGTGATACGGTTAAGTTTGTAAGCACAGACCCATACAGGGTGGTAGTGACCGGCAGGGTGAAACATTTTATTTCGGCCTTTGGTGAGCACGTAATAGCCGAAGAAGTGGAATACGCATTAATGAATGCATCCCGCGACTATGGTACCCACATCACCGAGTTTACCATTGCGCCCGCTATACAGGTGACCGAAGGGCTGCCATACCACGAATGGTTCATAGAATTTGAAAAGCCGCCGACTGATATGGAAGGCTTCGCTGTGGCGATGAACAATTATCTGAAGGAGAAAAACATCTATTACGATGACCTCATCACCGGGCATATACTGCAGACGCTGAAGATAAGGCCCATGAAAAAAAATGCCTTTATCGAGTATATGAAGTCGATAGGGCGGCTGGGCGGACAGAATAAAGTGCCGCGCCTTAGCAACGACCGGAAAATTGCAGATGCGCTGCGGCCGTGGGTGGCGTGAAGTGACTCCCGTAAACAATATTCAAAGAATCAAAATTTAGTTGCGGCCAGGTAAGCAATATCGTCAAAAAACAATGTTAATTGAGTTGCATCAGGTCGGGAGCATTGATGTAATTGCTGGAGTAGCGGTACTGGATATTTGAATTGAGGATGATCTTAAAGCCGCGCATATTGGTAGGGGCAACCGGAAAAAAATAAGCTCTGAGTTCGATGGTCTCGAAAATGAGGTTCTCATTCCTGGCTCTTACGCCACCACCGATGCTGCTGTATAATGATGAACGCGAGAACGGGGCATTTTCAGGCGTAAGTAGTGAAAGATCGCCATAAGGAAACGGCGCAAACTGGAATCCGAGGACTCTAAACCGGAGATAAAATTCGGTTTCCAGCTGCACGCTGAGGCGGCGTGTGCCATAAGCAGAATCGGACAGGAAGCCGCGCAGTCCATAAGGATTATCGAGCCTGAGGGGTGCGTAGGTAACCCTGTTGTACAAGTGGGTGTAGCTGGTGTTTATGTACTGACGTATTTTGGTGCTGTTCCAAAAAAATATTCTGCTGAATGCTGTTGCGCCAACAAGGTAGCCACCGTCCTGTATTGTGTTTTTATATAAAAAACCACCGCTTCTGAGGTACAACTGTATAAAGTCGCCGTGGTTGGATGCTATGTACTGCGATGCATTGATACCAGCATAGGGGCGTTCGAGATCGAGTTGTTTGTGCCAGCCGCCTGTAACTGCGATATTGTAGCCGTAAGGCAAATCTTCAGTAGTGCCGAAACCATAAATGTATTGTGTTTTGTAGTAGTCCTGCCGGAAGAAGGTAAAGGTGGCAAGTACCGCCTGCGAGCTATTGTATATGGGATCGAAGAGGGTGCCGACCTGCAGCGGGGCCTCGGTGAAAAAGCGATTGTAATATCTCAAAGCAAAGAAACGCCGGTCGCGGATGGTGTTGTTGGTGGCGGTCAGTTTTTTGATACCGATGTTGTAGCCGGCCCAGGCATCGAACAGATCATACCTGTAGCGGTACAGGATACTATCGGGTGAGTGGTAAACATTGTAGGCTTCGTTGTGGCTGAGCGTTAACCCACCGGCAAAGCGGGAATATGGCGATACGAGGCGCCGCGCCAGGGTTATGTATTGGGTAGACTCCTCCTCGTGTGTATAAGCACTGATGTTCATGACGCTATACCCGACAGTTGCATCGACGAAGGAATGTAAAATATTGCTTTTGCGGTATAGCCCGCCGTATGCGAAATTGGGATTGCGGGTGTAGTCATATAATCCTGTGAGCTCCAATCGCTGGGCCATGCCGGCGAGGTTGGCGTCGTATACGTCGAGCGTGATATGGTTGAGACCGTTTGATGCGCCACCACCCGCGATGCTGAACAGGTCTTTTGTAAATACAGTGATATCAACAGAATCGGGGTTATTGGGAAGGGAATCTATGACCACTCGGGCATCCTGAATATACTCGAGTGAACGGATGTAACGTTCGTTGTCGGCCAGCTTAAATGCGTTGAGGGGCGTATTCTCCTCGATAAAAAGATTATCCCTGATCACGAATTTACGCGTGCTCTTGTGCAGGCGGTTACCAATTTTTGCAGCGGTGCTGTTATCCCTCATGCTTGTGTCTTTAAAAGACCGGTCGAAGTTGACGGTTTCGACATAGATATGCCTGATTATCTTGCCCTGGTAAGGCATGTACGGGTCTTCGCTTTTGCCGTTCAGGTAGCTGTCGTCGGGCCCGGCATCGGGTGTTTTCTTCACAGAGTTTACGGCCTGCTGAAATATATTGTTGACGAACTTGTTGTGGGTGAAATGCAGTTTGCTGAAATTGATGCTGTCGGACCGGTTCAATGCCTGCCCGTTTGCCATACCTGTGAGTATACAGCAAAATAAAAAGGACGGTATGATAGCCTTCAGGGTGAGCAATTGTTTCTGTTAGACAATTATAATCAAAACAAGATTACTGCTATAATATTATGCTGAAATAAGCAAAAACCGTGCTAAGCAGATTATATACCGGAAAATAATAAATAATAGGGGTGGACTTAAAAAAGGATCGTGCGAGGGGGTTACCACTTCTTTTTAAAATCACCGCGGCTAAAGAATTTCTCTATCAGGCGGTACAAAACGATGAAAAAGTAACGGCTGCCCATTTCCTTTATTTTCAGATTGGACGTGCCGTGTTTCCTGTTTTGCCATGAGTTAGGAACTACGGCAAAAGAATAACCGCGAACCACTGCTTTGAGCGGCAGCTCGACCGTAAGATTGAAGTGGGGGACAAAAACGGTTTTATACCTTCGACGGTGGCCCCGGAATAAAGTTTAAATGCGTTGGTGGTATCGTTGTATTTCATTCTGAAAACGAAGCTGATCATTGTGTTGACAAACCTGTTGAGGAAGAGCTTGTTCTTCGGGTAGTCGATAACCTTGCCGCCCTTTGCGAACCTGTTTCCAAAGACGCAATCCACTTTTTGTTCAATTAAAGTGTTGTAAAATTTGACGAGATCTTCAGGCGAGTCGGACAGATCGGCCATGACAATAGCCACGCAGTCACCCTTAAAATTTTCGAAGTGCATTCGTTCACGTTGTAGAAATTATGGATCTCATAGTTTACAAGGTCGAAAAGATCGTTTGATAATCAGCGTATTTGCTTTTTTAAAAGTAGTGCCAGGTTAGAGCCAATGAAGCCACAGCCACCGGTGATAAGAATTGTTGTTTTACTCGCTATAAGGAATTTGTTTATTTGACGTGCAAAGTTACTTATAACTAGTTTGAATATCTTTTATTCTATATTAAAATATTCAACTTTCATCTGTGGAGAAACGTAACGGGTGTCTTTAATGAGCAATTTGACCTTTAGTATTTTCTGCAAATTGTCCTGATGGGTGACCAGGTTCCAAAAATCGCGATTGCTTGCTATGAATCTACCGACCCATATACCACTCTTTAGCAACTCTCGGGAGGTTTTGTAGGTATGCCATTCTCCGTCTTCAGTCAGGTACATTATACTGATCTCAGGCGCCGTTTTTAGGATGCTATGCAGTTTGCCACGCAGACTATAGTCTGCGTATATCTTCAAAAATGAGCAACTGTCTATCGGAATCTCAGCTGTTACGGACCGGCTTTGAACACGGATGCTATCGAAAACAAGCGGGTACACCAGTATATTTTTCTGGAGCAACATTTTCCACCTTTCGTTGAATGTAAACGAATCCTGAAGTGTGTAGTTCCTGGTGAGGAACAGATTTACGAGGCTCTCGTCGTTAAAAGGGTAACGATTGTCGATGGCATCGTAATCATAGATCACAAACTCAGGTGTGCCGTAGGCATAAAAATCATAGTTGATCTTTTCCAGCCGCCCGGTGTAAGCAAAGAATGACTGGAACACCGGCCGGGGAGTGTAGTTCAGTTTATTTTCGATCAAGTATTCGGTATCCCATGGGAAGATATCTACCGTTTTATCGCCGATCTTTTTGAGCACAGCCGCAGGAATCAGCCGCTTATCGGGTTGGTTCTGGTATTTAAAACTATCATATTCGCGCAGCTCTTTTCTGTATTCGTTGATGATAGTATACCGGTCGTGTAAAGCAGCCTGTAAAGGCCTGAAACGATTATTGAAAAATAAGGACATACCAACGAGGCCAAGGATAAATACGCAAATGATGTTTTGAAGTTTCCGCTCAATTAGTAAGAGGTTGCCGCTGATAAGCACCAATGTAGCGCAGGCAAAGAATTCGGAGAGATGCTGCACGTCGTTTCTCAGCGACGATTGTTTTTTTAACAGACAAACGTATGCAATGCCTATTAGCGAATAGAACAGTTGCGAATAGCGTTTCTTTTTTAGCAGGTAAATGCAATGCGATATATAAAGCAGTGACAGCAGCATGAACAGGATGAGCAATGCTTTCTCGATGCCGGCATGTGATTCGTTCAGATGCATGATGTCGTTGTACCCCTTTATTATTTCGAGTGCATTTTTTATATACCCAGCTAAAGAAACATGAAGCAGCAACAGCGATGCACCAAAAGTGACCGATGTAATAAAGACAACCAGCGCAGCATTGAGCGGCCTTATTTTTTTATAGACAACCATTATTGCCAGATGAATAAATAAAAATAAGAAGCCCATGAAGCCGGTGTACAACCTGATGTAGAACGACAAAGACGCCAGAATGGCAATAATGAAAAAGTAAGAGAGCCGGGGGTCTTTATAGGTCTTGAACAACCAATAGTAAATAAAGAAAAGCAAGACCCAGGAAAGGTCGGTTCCGAAAAGGGTATTGAGCAATAGTGTAGTACCAAATAAGATCAAGATGGCAACTACTTTATTGGCTGAATTGATTATAAAATCTTTAAAAACAAAGAAAAAGTTTAAGACAACAAAGGCATCGAAGAGAACGAAAGCCCAAAGCAGGATACCCCAGCCAAACCGGGTGGCAAGAAAGCCGAGCGGGCCGTAAGTGTATACGATAGCCGTACCAAACGAAAGGTTTTTGATCCAGGCATAGTTGAGGGTCATTTGCCACGAAACATCGAGCCCATACCAGGTAGGGCCTTTGTCAACAAGCCAGGGTCTTACAAAGACCGGGACTGTAAGCATGTGCAGGGCCAGTATGGCTGCGATGAAACCCCAAAGATTTTTTTTCGTCAGTAGTAACCGTATCAATAATTATATCGTTATAATCGTTAATAATTTTACGATAATTCATCGTGAAACAGTGGCGGGTCCCATCGTCGAGACCAATGGAGAAATTATCTTCGCTCGCTCAATATATCAACGTGTTTAATGAAAGTATTCCGGTCCTGATTATTAATGAACGCGTCATTATCCATGTCTATTTTTATAGTTACCGTTGTGTCAATTTCCAGCTCATAAGGGAAAGCATGGTGACCGTAGCAGGCGCCATAATAATCCCCGATATTGCTGTAAAAATCACCTATCTTAACTCCGTTAACGAATAAATTATTGTGAGGGTATACTCCTCCGGCCGGATATCCTTTTGACTCGACTATAATGGTATATCTGCCTTTTGACAAGGATATCGGTTTTGACGTTAAGAAGAGCGAAGTTAGTATGCCGCAAGGGCCAA
>CAYNGS010000078.1:0-9018 GCA_964396625.1 uncultured Flavipsychrobacter sp. | reverse complement strand
ATTTATGGCTCACCGTTGCCAAACTTTGTTAATATTATCCCGAGTCTTGGACACTCTCCTGGTTTATTTTCAAAACTTGACACAGCGTTGTGCGGCGTTCCCGTTGGTACTGTGATACCCGCTGGATTTCAGCATCTCGTAGTAATGACCATGGGGGTACCTGCGATAAACGCTTCCGCGTTTCCGGCAAATGCGAACTACTGGATAAATGATCGACCAGCACCAGACAACTATCCGGTTTTTAGTAGTGGACGCTATGATTCGTTGAATCTGTCGCACCTTGACGACGACATAGGTGTTTACACTTTTAGAGAAAGAGTCTCTCCAGGAGACAGACAAAGTTACGTTATGGGCCCTTTTGGCATATTCGGATTTTACAAAAGAGCGTTTACTAAGGGCGAAGTACAAACATTCGTACGAACACTGCATTATACGCTTAATCCTAGCTATTCAACGCTTCATCCAAGTACCGTTCCTAATAGTCCACCCTACTCAAATAAAATGGCGAATCTCGGGATTACTCCATTCACTTATTCGGAATTTACAGAGGATCCCACGACGGTAGACTACACACTGGTAAATGACGTTGGATCAAACATAACGATTGATCTTGCTGATTTTATTGCATCCGGGGATTTAACTGATGCTGACGGAGATCCGATCACAATTGACGCCAGTACTATTGTGAACATAAGGGGGTGTGGGCAGGGGGGAAATAACCACAACCTGCTTTCATGGAGTGGGGCCTACCCAACTAAAATTAAATATACACCGCGTACCAATTTTTACGGAAAGGCACAGATTGGGTTTAATTTGAATGATGGGAAAGAGGATGGCTCATATCGCGTTGTAACGATTGATGTTACTCGTGGTACAAACGTTGATGTTTCGTTTGCAACTGGAGGGAATTTAATATGTAACCCTGATTTTGAAGAAGGAAGCGAAGTTCGTACGATAGGGGCGGAATCTATTCCCAACGGCACTGTATTCGACGGGAATATACATGAGAGTAAATGGCAGGGTGTGTGTTTTTCTGATAGTCATCCATATTGCTTTCATGCGTGGAACGGCACAGGGAATCAAAGCCGGTGGTGGGCCGGTACAATCGTAAACAATAGTCTGATCCCATGCTTCGGTTCAGTTGTCTCACCGACAATTCAGGGTTCTATGTTCTTTTCCTTCCCATTTTATTTATGGGGTTGGGCTGATAATCCAAATCCACCAGGGGGGATTGGTAAAAGATACCAGGAATTTAACCACATCGTAAGCGATTGCTATTACTACCTTAACGCAAACGTGAAAGAATGCAATAGATATAAAATTGAATTTGATATTTATGAACCAAATGACTTTGCCTGCGGCGTTTGCGGTATAGCGGATATCACAATCGCGTTCGGCGATCATATAGGAGCATTTAATTTTACAGCCCCGGCACATACATTTCCAATGACTTTAGGTGCATGGCAGCATGTAACTTATACATTTGATTATTGCGGAGACAACCCGTCCAATATTTTGCATATTGACAACCCAAACGCAAGAAATTTTTCAATCGACAATTTATCTCTGACCCTAGTTCCACCCACGCCGATTGGAGTTACTGTCACCAACGCCGGGACAACCGGGTGTAATACTACTCTAACGTCAACGGTTACTGATCCGGGCTGTTCGCCTACGCACTATACCTGGGCGCCGGCTGCTGGGCTTTCATGTACTGCATGTGCAGTAACCATAGCCAGCCCTACTATTACGACCACGTACACGCTCACTGTCACCGACAAATGCGGAAGCAGGATGAATACAGCTACCATCACCTTAAACAGCAACTATCCCAAGCTCTTTAACGTTACCGGTGGCGGCGTCTATTGCGTTGGCGGTACCGGACTGCATGTTGGGCTGGATGGGTCTGAGCCCGGAATGAGTTACCAGTTATTTAGAGGCGGGAGTGGTCTTGGAACACTTCCGGGAACCGGTGCACCGCTTGATTTTGGCTTGCAGACGGTAGCAGGCACATACACAATAGTTGCCACCAAAGTGGCAACGGGCTGTTCGCTCACTATGACGGGCTCGGTTACCATAACTATTAGCCCGCTGCCGACAGTATATACCGTTACCGGTGGCGGCGCCTATTGTGCCGGTGGCGCAGGGCTACCTGTTGGTTTGAGTAACTCCCAGTCGGGGGTGAGCTACCAGTTGTATCTTGCAGGTGCCCCGATTGGCGCACCGGTCACAGGGTCGGGTAGTGCTATTACATTCGGACCCCAAACAGGGGCGGGAGTTTATACGGTAATTGCCGATCCGGGTACATCATGTGCAACAACCATGACCGGAAGTGTAACAATAACCGTTGACCCTGTTCCTCTTGTCTTTACCCTGACTGGTGGAGGAACCTACTGTATCGGCGATCCAACAGCAACAATCGTCCTCAGCGGATCTACATCCGGAGTAAGTTACCAGTTGTATATCGGTGGCGCACCCTCAGGAGCCCCTGTGGGCGGAACGGGAAGTCCGCTGACCTTTGGTCCCATAACCACATCGGGTACGTACACGATTGTTGCAAACCCCAGCTCGCTTTGCCCAGCTACCATGACAGGCAGTGCGGTGTTTACCATTAACCCGCTGCCTCACATGCACTCAGTAACAGGAGGCGGTTCTTATTGTGCCGGAGGAGCAGGTGTGACAGTTGGATTGGATGGCTCTGATGTTGGTGTGAAATATGTGCTGTACCTCGGTGGAGTCGCTACTGGCACTTCATTCACAGGCACAGGCAGCGCATTCAGTTTTCCCCCACAGACCACTGGTGGCGTTTATACTGTTGTAGCCACTATTATTGCTACAGGCTGCAGCGCCACTATGACGGGCAGTGCTACGGTCACTGTTCTTGCAGTACCTTCTGTCTATACTGTTTCCGGTGGTGGAACATATTGCATGGGTGATCCTCTCGCGCTGGTGACTTTATCAAGTTCCGATATTGGTGTCAGCTATCAGCTTTATAATGGTGGCAGTCCGGTAGGTAGTCCCGTGACGGGTACCAGTGGTTCGCTGTCTTTTGGTCCGGTGACTACGTCAGGCACTTACACGATAATTGCTAACCCAACAACTCCCTGCCCGGCTACAATGACCGGGAGCGCAATATTTACAATCAACCCCTTGCCAAATGTATACAATGTGACCGGCGGCGGAGCATATTGCGCTGGCGGAGCCGGCGTAGCCGTGGGTCTTGATAACTCAAGCATCGGCGTAAGCTATCAATTATACCGTGGCGGAAGTTCGGTCGGGGTACCGGTTGCAGGCACGGGCTCGGCGATCACCTTCGGTTTGCAAACGATCGCTGGAACCTATACGGTCGTAGCTACGATCGTAGCTACCGGCTGCACTGCAACTATGTCGGGCAGCGCGATCGTGTCGATCACTTCTATGCCAATAGTATATACCGTAAGCGGCGGTGGCGTATTTTGCGCAGGAGACCCAACAGCCATTATCAGTCTTAGTGGTTCTGAATCAGGCATGATCTATGAGCTGACCCTTTCGGGTTCATTAACCGGTACTACAGTAACGGGCAGCGGTGGCGCTATTTCATTTCCTCCGGTAACTGTCGGCGGAGTTTATGGGGTAGTCGCGGCTCCGTCGTCACTATGTGCTACAACTATGACGGGTACGGCCACGTTTAATTTCAATCCGTTGCCCACTCCATATTCGGTTACCGTATCAGGCACGGGGTATCTTTGCCCTGGCGGGCCGGGGTTGACGATAACATTGAGTACCTCAAACGTTGGCATCAACTATCAGCTGATGATCGGTGGAGTTCCTGCCGGTGGTATCCCGATAATGGCAGGCACCGGGGGGCATATTGATTTTGGTCCGGTGACCGTACCGGGGCTCTATACAATCGTGGGCACGAACACCGCCACAGGTTGTAAAAATAACATGACCAATTCTGTTAATGTGCTGATGGGAACGCCTCCTGCCATTTTTGTGGTGGCAGGCGGCGGCAGTATATGCCCCGGAGGGGCGATCGCGGTAACCATTTCCGGCTCCCAATGGGGAGTGAACTACCAGGTTTTCCGTAGTGGCACACCAGTAGGTCCACCAGTGGCCGGCTGGGGCAGTGGTATGTACATGGGGTCTTATGGTATAGCAGGTACTTATACAATTGTTGCCACAGACGCCACCTCTGGCTGCACAAGCCTGATGTCCGGATCTGCAATAATAACGGTTAACCCGGCACCGCTGGTCTTCCCGGTAATTGGTGGCGGATGCTATTGTGCCGGAGGTACCGGAGCACATGTTGGCCTGGCCGGTTCGCAACTGGGCGTGGTGTATGAGGTGTACGTAGGCGGCTCCTATTTTGGCTCGTATTCTGGCACAGGTACGGCAATAGACTTCGGCGCGATGGTGTTGGTTGGATCTTATACCGTGGTTGCAACGATAATATCAACCGGCTGTACTCAAGCTATGTCGGGTAGTGCTTATGTATGCATCAACCCGGCTCCGGAGCTGTTTACGGTCACCGGCACCGGCACATATTGCCTGGGTACGACCGGAGCGCATATAGGGCTCAGCGGGTCACAAACCGGCGTCACCTATCAGCTATTTCATAGCGGGTCGCCCGTCGGAGCGCCATTGGCAGGCACTGGTTTCGCACTTGATTTCGGGCCCTATACATCAGGAACGTATACGGTTGTCGCTACCATCACCGCGACGGGATGTACAGCCACTATGGCCGGAAGCGCGATTTTAACCGGAGTTGGACCGGCAGGACCAATTACCGGAACGACGCTTATATGTCTGCCCAGCGGGCCGGTTACATTGCACGATGTAACTCCCGGTGGGGTCTGGACAAGCAGTCTTCCCGGCAGTATTCCCATCGGAGGGTCTACGGGAACGATATCGGGCATCCCTGGCCCCGGGGCGGCAACAATCAGTTATACGTATGCCGGGTGTACGGTAACAACAAATGTGACAGCAGTCGCTGCACCTGATCCGCTTGTAGGCTCAATACTGTCCTCAGTTCTTTGCACCGGAACATCGGGAGGCGTGACTGACGTTGTGGACGGCGGCACGTGGTCGTTTAGTCCTACAACGGTTGCTACAATTACGACTACCGGCACCACCGGTGGATTAGGCCTGACGTTTGCGATCCTGGAAGGATTGAGTGCGGGAACCGGCACAATAACTTATACTGCTCCTTCTGGTTGTTCCGTGACAGCTATCATTACAGTCGCTGCGACCCCGGCACCAATAGTAGGGCCAGGCGTAATATGCGTGCCTTCCGGAACAGTGACAATGACCGATGCTACACCCGGCGGGTCATGGTCAAGTACAAGTGGGCTCGTGCCTATTGGTGCAGCCACTGGTGTTATCCCTGCGCTTGGCACGGGATCGTTGGGTGCGGTGACGACTATAACGTATACTGTCGGCAGTTGCTTTGTTACAAAAACCGTTACTGTGGGCGCTTCGCCGGCGCCTATAACCGGACCGTCCGCTGCCTGTCAGTATGATTCGTATATTTTCCACGATGTCACCCCGGGTGGCACATGGAGCAGCAGTAATTCCTCGATAATGGACCTTGAATTTGACGGTGGCACGTCAGCCGGTTTCGGAGCCGGGGCAACAGGCGTCGCAACACTGATTTACACGACGCCTCCGGGTTGCACAGCTACGTTTTCGTTCACTTGCCTGCCTGTACCGGACCATATACCGCCATTCACTTTGTACATGGTCTGCGGCACTACACTGACCGGATCACCGGCAGGTGGCACATGGAGTATTACACCGGCAGGTGTAGCAACTATCGATGGATCAGGAAACGTTGTTGCCATTTGGCCAGGCACAGCCTATATAACCTATACGCTGGCCGGATGTTCTACCACGACAACAGTGACGGTAGAATTCCTGCCCGGTGGACTGTATGCGTGCAAACCTCCGAGAAACAGCACAGGTATAAACGGCATTTCTGATCCTGTGGGTAATCAAAGCTACTCGCTATATCCGAACCCCAGCGATGGGAATGTGACGATAAAGCAGCTTGTTGAAGATACGCAGCCGGTGAATGCAGAAATATGGAACTCGGTAGGGCAGAGTATCTACAAGGGGCAATTCCATTTTGACAACAATACTACCGAATTCAGTATGATCAATAAAGTGCCTGGCATATATCTGCTGCAACTTACAGACAGTTGGGGAAATAAATACCAGATCAAGTTCAGCATTAATTGATAATGCAACAAATATCTAAATTCAAAAGCAGGCGCAAGTAGTGCGCCTGCTTTTTGTATTTTTTTGCTCCAGGGGATATTTACGTAAAAACGATCTTGAACACGACGTAAAAACACCATTTTTCTTTTTAGTATTATTTTTGATACAAAGTTTTTTTAATTAAACTTGCGCTGATGGCAAAAGATAGAAGCGTGACCAAAGTCATTATCATAGATGACGAAAAAAAAGCGTGTACTAATCTAAAAAATATTCTTACTGAATATGTAGGGCCTGAAATAAATATTGCCGGCATGGCATACAGTACCAAAGACGCCGAGGAGCTCATAAAGAAACATGAGCCGGAGGCTGTGTTCCTCGACATAGAGATGCCGCACGAAAATGCTTTTCACTTTCTTGACCGGATGTCGCCAATCAATTTTGAAGTAGTGTTTGTCACCGCATATGACGACTATGCAGTACGGGCATTCCGGCTAAACGCTATCGATTATATTCTGAAGCCAATAAGTATCCAGGAATTGAGGATAGCTGTAGAGAAGCTGAAGGATAAACTCAGGTATAAGAAAATAATGGGAGACATCAACACATCGTACACCCAGCTTTCCGACCTGGTGAGCAACAAAGTAAGACAGCACAAGATCACACTCAAGGACAGCGCTGGCAGCGAAGTAGTTGATTTTAAGGACATTTATTTTGTAGAGGCACAAAGCAGCTATTCGAGGATCGTTTTTTTTAAAGACAAAGCCATTAAGGAGATTACCACAAGCAACCCGCTAGCCGAATATGAGGAATTGCTGCCGCAGGACGTCTTTTACAGGATACACAGGTCTTTTCTTGTAAATTGCGCACACATAAAAAAAATATTGAATGATGGTTCCAACCAGTTAATTATTGAAGGGAACCAAATTTTGCCGGTGAGCAGGCGCCGGCAAGCGTCACTGCTGCAGTTCCTGGAAACAAACGATTATGTATGACCGCTGTTTGCGATTCTTATTAGTATCACTGATCTGTTTGGCGTGTCTGCACCCGGCTCAGGGCCAGACGTTCCCCATGCTGCATTATACCATGGACGACGGCCTGCCCAGTAATACTGTATATGATGTGTATCGTGATAGTAAGGGTTATCTCTGGTTTGCCACAGACAAGGGCATCGCAAAATATAACGGAATCAAATTCGAGACATTCACAACTTTTAATGGCTTGTCAGATAACGAAGTCTTTTTCGTGAAAGAAGACCATTACGGTCGCCTTTGGATCGCCACGTACAACGGAGAACTATGTTATTACAAAGATGGTGTTTTCCACTCTGCCGCAAATACTCCTTTCTTAAAATTGCCTTTCAAGGTGCCCTTCATAGATAACATATTCCTCGAAAATGACAGCAGTGTAACTCTTCATTTTTTTACAAAAAGTGTATTTGCTAATGTGACAAAAGACGAAGCCAGAATGTACAAGGTTGATTTGGACAATAGTCAGAAGATACATTATATCGACTTTCTAAAAAAAAGGCCGGACGGCGGGTTTGATGTATACACCACAGGTAGGCTAATTCAGCTTGATATGAACGGCAAAACAGTAAAAACCACTCCCATACCGGAAACTTATTTGAAGTATTCGTTTAATCAAAATCAGCGGTATTCGTTTGATGATGATAACATCTATTCTGAGAGCGGAAAAATTATCAAGAAGCTGAAAGGCGGTTTTTTTAAGTCGTATTATTGGGATAGTTTGCATAAGCTAAATCGCATATATATTGGCGACGGAAACGACTTCCTTGCTACCAACAGGGGGGTGTTCATTAATGACAGCATGTCGATCCTGAAAAATGACAGGGCATCATCAGTTACTCAGGATATTAAACAAAACTATTGGGTCAGTACACTGAACGATGGCGTTTATTATTTTAATAAGGACTTTCTGTACGAGCGGTCATATGACAGCGTCTACACGGGAAAAATAAATTTTGTGTGCGGTATGAAGGGGCGGCTGTTCTTTGCAAACTCAGAAAACAACCTGTATGTGTTAGAGAACGGCAAGTCAAAGTGCCTGTTTAATTATGCCAGTTACAGGCAAAGCGAGAATAAGATATTTAATATGCCTGGTTATCTGATCGATAGCGACTATTCGTACTACAACTACTTTGACGGAGATCATTTTTTTGTAAAAAATATACTCGCACCAGGAAAGGAAGTAAACCAGTTTAAAAATGTCTTTATATACGGGGTTCAGCAAATGTTTTTCCTTAATGGCTCCATATACCTGGAGGACAATAGCAAATTGAGACTCGGAAAGCTTGACTATAAAAATATACGTACCGGGGAAGACATCAGCAGGAAAGTTGTACCGATAACAGATGAATTTAAAAACAGTGAACGGATATTTTGTATAGCAAAAAGCAGAGAGAACATACTCTGGTATTCAACGATCAACCACGTATATAAAGTAGTAAATGACGTTCCGGTTATTCAATCCCAGTTCAAAAATATCACTTTTAAGTCGTTCGACTTTATTGGCGACTGCTTGGTAGGGTATACCCACAACAATCAGTTGTTGGTATGCCGGGGTTATGATAAACAACTGCAGGTCGACTCGATAAAGCCACAGAATTGTATCTGGGAGAATTTTTACAAAATGGACGTTAAGCATATACTGATAAAAACAAATAATTTGTACAGACTTCTGACCTTGGGTTCAGAAAGCGATCCGAAGAAAGATATAATATGTGCCATAGAGAATCCATTCATACCTCTACGCGCCGAGGCCATTTGTTCAGATGGGAATCGTTGTTATTTTTTTAAAAAC
>CAYNGS010000077.1:0-9084 GCA_964396625.1 uncultured Flavipsychrobacter sp. | reverse complement strand
GCAGACAGCAAGTATAGAGAAGATGTGAAACGCTGCGCCGACGCTGTGCGCGAACACATGCTCAAGGCCGGCTGTGATAAAGCAGAAATATGCCCTACAGCGGGGCACCCGATCGTGTATGGTGAGAAAATAGTGGACCCAAAGCTGCCGACGATACTCGTGTACGGGCATTACGATGTGCAGCCACCAGATCCGCTGAACCTATGGACCAGCGGGCCATTTGACCCGGTGATAAAGGACGGCAAGATATATGCCAGGGGAGCATGTGACGATAAGGGGCAAATGTTTATGCATATCAAGTCGGTGGAGATAATGGCGAAGACCAATACACTGCCTTGCAATGTGAAGATCATGATAGAAGGTGAGGAAGAAGTGGGCTCTAATAATCTTGGCAAATTTCTGGAAGACAATAAGGAAAAGCTAAAGGCTGACATAGTGCTGGTATCCGATACGTCGATGATCAGCATGGAGCATCCATCTATTGAGAGCGGGCTGCGTGGCCTGTCGGCTGTGGAGATTGAGGTGACCGGGCCTAACCGCGACCTGCACAGCGGAGTATATGGCGGGGCTGTAGCGAACCCGCTGAACACGCTTTGCAAGCTTATTGCTTCGCTGCATGATGAGAACGGGCATATCACAATTCCGGGGTTTTATGACAAGGTGCTTGAGCTGAGCGCCGATGAGCGCAAAAGCATCAACCAGGCCCCTTTTGACCTTGATGAATACAAGAAAGACCTTGGTGTAAAAGAAGTGTGGGGCGAAAAAGGCTATACCACACTGGAGCGCACCGGCATACGCCCTACCCTGGACCTGAACGGTATCTGGGGCGGCTACCAGGGCGAAGGCTCAAAGACAGTGCTGCCATCCAAAGCATTTGCCAAGATAACTATGAGACTTGTACCTAACCAGCAGCCCCACGAGATTGCCGACCTTTTTTTAAAGCACTTTGAAAGTATAGTGCCGGGTTATGTTACCGTGAAGGTGACCAGGGGCCATGGCGGGCAGCCGGTAGTTACACCAACCGACTCACCGGCATACCTGGCTGCAGCAAAGGCGATCAAAACCACGTTTGGCAAGGACCCGATACCAACAAGAGGCGGCGGCAGCATCCCGATCGTAGCCTTGTTTGAAAAGACACTTGGCCTCAAAACGGTGTTGCTCGGCTTCGGGCTCGATAATGACAACATACACTCCCCCAATGAGAAATTTGATGTTGTCAATTTCTATAAAGGAATTGAGACCATCCCTTACTTCCACAAATACTTTGCTGAGTCATTTGGCAAGTAATACAGGCGACCAATAATGTTTTACTGATGATAACAAAGGCGTTGAGTAATCAACGCCTTTGTATTTTCTGATCATCATGAAACTATTCTTCTGCACCAGATGCATCCACATTGTTGAGTCCATAGTAGTACATACCTGCGTTGCCAGGGTAGAAACCCGCTATCTGCAGGGTTTTGCTGCTGGCCAAAGCCGTCTGCAGATCATTAATAGAGCTGACCGCGGAGTTATTGATACCCGTGATCACGAATCCTTTGTGCATTTGTGTTTGCCGCGCAATGGCACCTTTGCCAACGTCTGTAACCAACACACCACTATTAATATTGTATTTAGTTCTTTCGTTATCACTGAGCGGACGGAATGATGCACCCAGCAGCTTAGCGCCCGACTCGGGCTTAATAATACCGGTAGTACCATCGAGGTTGGTGAGCTGAACTGAGACAGTGTATAATTTACCCGCCCTGTTGTATGCTATGCTTACATTGTCGCCGGGTTGGTAGCGTGCTATCTCTCCCTGCAACTCCGGTGTTGTGTTAATGGCAACACCATTGATCTGGGTAATGATGTCACCTTTTTTAATGCCTGCTTTTGCAGCGCCGGTATTGGGCCGGACATCCACTACGTAAACGCCGTCGCTAACCCTATTGATGCCTTCCTGAGACAATTGGTCGGCGCTTGCAGAACGTGTATCGACATACTGGATACCAAGATAGGCGCGCTGCACCGAGCCATACTTCATAAGATCATTAACTGCCTTGCGCACTATGTTGGCGGGTATGGCATAAGAGTAGCCTGCATATGAGCCGGTGGGCGACGCGATGGCAGAGTTGATACCTACCAGCTGGCCTGATGTATTTACCAGCGCACCACCGCTATTGCCGGGATTAACAGCAGCATCTGTCTGGATAAAAGACTCGATGGCTGATGCACCTGACTGGGAACGGTTGATACCTATGGAGCGGCCCTTGGCACTGACGATACCTGCGGTTACCGTTGCATCGAGGTTGAGCGGGTAGCCGACTGCCAGCACCCATTGCCCAAGCTTTACATCGTCTGAATTGCCGAACTCCATAAAGTTCATGTTTTTATCACCCTCCACTTTTAAGACGGCAATATCGGTAGATGGGTCTGCACCTACTACCCTGGCGGTGGAGGTACGACCATCATTGAACGTCACGGTTACTTCATTGGCTTCTGACACCACGTGATTGTTGGTAACGACATATCCATCGGGAGATATGACCACGCCCGAACCAGCGCTTGCCTGCGGCGGTATATAATACTGCTGCTGACCGAACAGCCGGCTGAACACATCATCCATTTGACCATTGACTATTCTGCCCTTGGTGGCTGTTTTAATGTGCACTACCGCCTTCACTGACGCCTCGGCTGCGTTCTCAAAGTTCACAGGACCGGAGCTTGCCGGGCCTGAGTAAGATGCATAATTGACCGGCAGATGCGGCTTGTCTGCTGCAGCAAAATAAGGTGTGTTGTGCTGAAAGTGTGATACCGCGAAGATTGTCATTACAGAAGTCAATGCAGCTGTAAGAATGACGGGAACGAATCTGAATTTCATAGTTTATTCTCCTTTTTTATGTGCATTTAACTACATCAAAATTATTGCCGATGACGATTAGAAAAATGTTAAAAAGCACTATGGGAAAGTTAAAAAATACAGACGATATTTTATGGCGCGCAACGTCATTAGTTTGAGCCATAATAAATAAAGGCCTGAAAGACCACATAATTTTGATTAATTGCTTATAATAAAGTATTATTTATAATAAATTGGCATAATTTTAATAAGCGATATTGCATTGGCGCCTTTAAAACATTTACATGAGCCAACCAATAAATAAGATGACAGCGCGCCTGCGTTTTTATGTCACTATGGCCTGCATATTCAGTGGTTTTCTTGCCGGCGGAAATATTGACAGGTATGTAGTGCAAGTGCCTGCCTGGGAGCATGTGAATATAGTAAGCTGGGCAGACTATAGCCGGCATGCCGACCTGGGAACCGGGCTTTTTGCTTATCCCATACAAGCCATAGGCAGTGCGTTGTTCCTTATAGCTGCGGCGATAGCTGTGGTATCCAGTACAAAGTTCAGGCAGGTAGCCTTGCCGCTTTATGCTGCTACCCTGCTTGCGCTGGCCGGGCTAATACTTACACTTTTTGCAGCACCCTATATGCTGAGCCTGCGAACTATGGCCAATGACCCCATACTGCTCCAAAACGCATTTGAGCACTTCCATTTCTGGGGATTGCTCCGCGCGCTGATGCAGGTGGCATCATTCTGCTGCTGCGTATGGGCTATGGGAAGGGTCTTCGCGATCAAGGAGTAAGTCCTGATTTCCCATTTTTTCAAAATCTCGTCAACTGAAATGGGAAACCGGCAGACCGAAACCGCGTGCTGTGACTAATATACCTTTAAAACGCAATTTCCCATTTTAAAAGGCATTTATATATAAAATGAAAAATAAATTTTTGTATTTTTCGTTAAGAACACCAAACCAAAAATGGCGGGGAATTAATGATCAACACACTCAAACTGATGAAGATGAAAAAAATTATTTTTCCGGCATTGTTATTCGCCACGGTTATAGCCAGCGCGAAAGAGAATACCCGCATCAGTGGGAGGATAACTAATCCGCTATCGGATAGTATAAAGGTGCAGTACAGCCTGGTATCGATCGCCTATATACCCCGGGAGATCGGTGCGAAACTGGATAAGGATGGGAATTTTTCTGCATCGCTTGATCTGCCGGAAGGATATACCCAACTGACCTTAAGACATGGCGACGAGGAAACGGAGATATTCTGTGAGCCGGGAGCCGACCTGGCCGTGACCCTGGATGGAAAGCGGTTTGACAGTACGCTGCACTATGAAGGACGCGGAAAGGAAATCGCAAACTTTATGGCAAGGGCTGTGCTGGAGAAATGTACCATGCAGTACCTGAGTATGAGTGGTCAGATGCTGTGCGTTAAAGACCCGGATGATTTTGAAAAGGCATTGGCAGAGCTGAAGAGTAAGGAAATGGACTTCCTGCAGAAGAGTGGAAATAACCTGCCTGAGCGTTTTAAAAATTATTTCAAAACTGAATGCCAATACAACGCTTACTGTACCATGCAGAAATACCCACATGTGCATGAAATGTACAAGCAAAAAAGCAATAGCGTAAAAGACATTCCCAAAGAGGATTTCAGGGTAGTTGACGATATTCCTGAGGCATTTAACGATGATTATCTCGATATCCTTTCTTACCGGAGCTACCTTGGCAATTTTTTCGCCACAAAAATAACCAGTGAACATGCAGGTATAAATACCCCGGAGGCGAGAGCTACATTTATGGATTCGCTGCTGGCGCGTACCTACAGAGGGATGCCACACAAAAGCGCCGAATTCACTGCGGGGCAACGCATCTATAACTCCATGAGTCATACACCGGTTGAAAAGACGGAGCAACAATACGCTGATTATAAAATGCACTTCCCGGACAGCAAAAACCTGGCAATACTCAGCGATGCACTATTTCAAAAAAAGAATATGGGCCCCGGGAAAAAAGCCCCTGATTTTGATATTTATACCCCCGATGGAAAGAAGATGAAGCTATCTGACCTCAGGGGGAACGTAGTGTACTTAGATTTCTGGTCGAGATCGTGCGTGCCCTGTATTGGCGAGATGCCCGATGCAAAAAAAGTGCGCGAACACTTTAGGGATAAACCGGTTAAGTTTGTCTATATATCACTGGACCCTAATGATGATGTATGGAGAAAGGCCATTAAAGACTATGAAGTGGATGGGATCAATATGCGTGTAGATAAAGAATGGGAGTCGGATATCGTAAAGAATTACGGGGTAAAGGGGATGCCGAGTTACTTCCTGATCGACAAAGAGGGAAAATTTGCCGCTGTAGAAAGTGTGGCGCGTCCGAGTGAATCGGAAAGGCTAATAGCAGAAATAGAACCGCTGATAAAATAACAGAGACCGTAAACAAACAAAAAAACATCCTGTAATGGAAAAAAGATACCTGGTCATCATCCTGCTGGCTTTTCTTTTGCCTTTATGTTCATTTGACAATAAAGGTGGCCGAACGGGGCCGGTATTACCTAATAAAACACTGGACGGAAAGACGATAGATGATGCTTACTACAAAGGGCATGTGACCATAGTGAGTTTTATGTTCATCGGGTGCCTGCCATGTATGAACGAAATTGGTGTGCTGAACCGGATAAAGCGTGAATATGCTGCAAACGACCAATTGCAGATTCTTTGCATAGCACGGCAAATGCGGGAGCAGATGATCCAATTTAACGATGACAGCAAAACGTCTCCGTTCAGCATGCTGAGGAAAGCCATGAAAGTGGACCCGATAACATATACCATACTGCCGGGCTGTGATGAGGCGCCGAGTAAAATGAAAGACACACAAACGGATTCGGTGCGGGAAGTGTATCTAAAAAGCGAGTGCAATACGATAGAAGAAAAGTGCGGCATCGCGGCTTTCCCGACAATTTTCTTTGTAGACAAGAAGGGGATGGTGAGAAAAGTAAAAGATGGCGGCCCCGGCAAACCAAACGACGAGGCATTTTATAATGAAGTAAAGCAGGAGATAGATGCGCTGCTGAGCGAGTAGGAACAAAATAAGACCTGCCCATCTGAAAAGTTGATGCGGATTTTATAAATTGAGCTTCATTGCAAGGCAATAATAAAAAATCCAATGAAGTACGTTATCCATTTTGTATGCCTGCTATTCCTCGGCAGTTGTGCGCAGGCGCAAACTTATATCTCGTTTGTGCCAAGTGTAACCAATACGCCGGGTACGCTGGCGGATAAGTCGAATTATTCGGTGGCAGTGGGCAGGCAATGGGAGGTGTTCAGCATGGAGCTGGACCTGGGTAAAACGACACTGGGGAAAATGGTGGGGAGCGACACGAGCGTGTACCTGGAGATACGCCCGAACCTGAACATTTTTCAACAGGGCAAGTTCACGAACACACTGACACCTGGCATAGGGTATATTTTTAATTGCAAGGAAAATCTTATGACCGAGCTGACATCGGGCGTGGAATATTCGCTGAACCCTTTGATCCACTTCAATATCAATTTCGGACAATACTTCTACAGCGGCCTGAGATCGGCCAGCAGCGTTACCTTCTGGGGTGTATCTATTATGAAATATTTTGCTCCGTCGAAAACAAAGGGGCTGCTGAATAAGCCGCAATAGGGAATTTTCGGGCTGCAAGCTGCCGGGAATCTGCACATCTATGCTACGCAGTTACCTTATTATAAATATTCGAATTACCGCCCGTTCCATTGCCAAAAATTCACATTATTTCCCTACCTTTGCACCTCAATTTTAAAATTATAACGCTTTAATTATATAAAAAATGGCAGATTTACGCTTACAGCGCAACTTTGGTATTGCCGCCCACATTGATGCGGGCAAGACCACTATGACGGAACGTATCCTTTATTATACCGGTGTAAACCACAAAATCGGTGAAGTGCACGAAGGCGCTGCAACGATGGACTGGATGGCGCAGGAACAGGAACGCGGTATCACGATCACATCGGCAGCAACTACCTGCTTCTGGAACTTCCCGACGACGCAGGGTAAGCCACTGCCGGAAACCAAAAAATACAAGTTCAATATCATTGATACTCCCGGCCACGTGGATTTCACTATCGAAGTGGAGCGCTCTTTGCGTGTACTTGACGGGCTTGTGGCTTTGTTCTCTGCGGTAGACGGTGTGGAACCACAGTCTGAGACCGTGTGGCGCCAGGCTAACCGCTACAAAGTACCACGTGTGGGTTTTGTAAACAAAATGGACCGCGTAGGCGCTGACTTCCTGATGGTGGTGCAGCAGGTGAAGGATATGCTGGGTGCAAAATCGGTGCCACTGCAGTTGCCTATTGGCGCTGAAGACCACTTCAAGGGCATCGTGGATCTTATTACGCTTAAGGCGATCATATGGGACGATGCTACTCAGGGTATGACCTATAAGGAAGTGCCGATACCAGACGATATGAAGGAAGACGTTGACTTCTGGCGTGCGCACCTGGTAGAAGCTGTGGCTGAATATGACGACCAGTTGCTGGAAAAATTCTTTGCTGATGCAAACAGCATCTCTGAAGACGAAATACATGAAGCAGTGCGTAAGGCTTGTATAGACCTGAGCATTGTGCCTATGCTTTGCGGCTCGGCTTATAAAAATAAGGGTGTGCAGGTGGCACTTGACGCGGTTATCCGTTACCTGCCCAGCCCTATGGACATCGAGGCTATCAAGGGTACCAACCCTGATACCGGCGAAGAGATAGAGCGTCACCCGGATGCGAAAGAACCTTTTGCTGCGCTTGCATTCAAGATCATGACCGATCCGTTTGTGGGCCGCCTGGCGTTCTTCCGCTGCTATTCAGGACACCTGGATGCGGGCAGCTATGTGCTCAATGTTCGCTCCGGTAAGAATGAGCGTATCAGCCGTATCATGCAGATGCACGCCAATAAGCAAAATCCGATCGACTTTATCGAAGCTGGTGATATCGGCGCTGCGGTAGGTTTTAAGGAAATCAAGACCGGTGATACCCTTTGTGATGAGAAGAACCCGATCATGCTGGAAAACATGTTCATCCCTGAGCCTGTTATCTCTATATCAGTAGAGCCTAAAACACAGGCTGACGTGGATAAGATGGGCATGGCCATTGCGAAGCTGGTGGAAGAAGATCCTACACTGCGCGTGAAGACAGATGAAGATACCGGCCAGACCATTCTCAGCGGTATGGGTGAGCTTCACCTTGAGATCATTGTAGACCGTATGCGCCGCGAGTTTAAGGTAGAGATCAACCAGGGCGCTCCGATGGTGGCTTATAAGGAAGCATTTACGCTGAAGGTAGAACACCGTGAGATCTATAAGAAGCAGACGGGTGGACGTGGTAAATTTGCCGATATCTATTTTGAAATAGGACCTGCAGAAGAAGCATTCCTTGCAGAAGGCAAAGGCCGTTTCCAGTTCATCAACGAAATATTCGGAGGATCGATACCCCGCGAATTCATCCCTGCAATACAGAAGGGTTTTGAAGCGTCTATGGGTACCGGACCGCTGGCCGGCTTCCCTGTAGAAAGCATGAGGGTGCGCATATTTGACGGGTCGTTCCACCAGGTGGATAGTGACTCTATGTCGTTTGAGCTTTGTGCTAAATCGGGCTTCCGTGAGGCTGGTAAAAAAGCCAAGACGGTGATCCTTGAGCCGATCATGAAAGTGGAAGTAACTACGCCTGACCAGTACATGGGTGATGTGACCGGTGACCTTAACCGCCGCCGCGCTATGCTGGAAGGTATGGACAGCCGCAATAACCTGCAGGTGATACGCGCGAAAGTGCCGCTGAGCGAAATGTTCGGCTATGTGACACAGCTCCGCTCACTGTCTTCGGGCCGCGCTACCTCTGTGATGGAATTCAGCCACTACACTGCTGCACCACGCAACATTGAAGAGGAAGTTGTTGCCAAGACAAGAGGAAAGGCGCATGCGTCGTAGTGAGTCGTTAGCGGTTAGTAATTAGTCGTTAGTAAATAGATTTATGTGTGCCGTCCCGACTTTGTCGGGACGGTTTTTTTTGCACGGAACTGAAATGTGAGGACGATGAAATATCTGCGTGGAACGCTACCGTAGTACTAGAAATGCCGCTCTAGCCATACGGACACGATGTAATGGTTTCAGCGACGCCATGGCTGTAGGCGATAATCTGCAATCTTACAGATGCCAGGTTTTGTCGACTGTAATAGTGACGTTGGTCGCGGAAT
>CAYNGS010000076.1:0-9169 GCA_964396625.1 uncultured Flavipsychrobacter sp. | reverse complement strand
TATACTGGAGGTTATATAATTTGCCAATGTAGCAATTTGCCGATCCGGCGATGCTTTTTTTATTCAATATTAATTTATTTATTAACTAATTGGCTAATTGCCAAATTATCAAATTCAAGAATTATGTCAAAACAACTTTTCTTCAATATCGAAGCACGCAACAAGATGAAGCGTGGCGTGGACATCTTAGCAGATGCAGTAAAGGTGACCCTGGGACCGAAAGGCCGCAACGTGGTCATTGAAAAGAAATTCGGCGCTCCGGGTATCACCAAGGATGGTGTAACCGTAGCTAAAGAAATAGAACTGGAAGACAGCATTGAGAACCTAGGTGCCCAGATGGTGAAAGAAGTAGCCTCAAAAACTGCTGACATCGCAGGCGATGGCACTACCACGGCTACGGTGCTGGCACAGTCGATAATAGGCGAAGGCCTGAAAAACGTTGCAGCAGGCGCTAACCCGATGGATCTGAAACGTGGTATCGACAAGGCGGTAGCTGCCATTGTTGAAAACCTGAAAAAACAGTCTGAAAAGGTTGGTAACGACAATAAGAAAATAGAGCAGGTGGCTTCTATCTCTGCAAATAACGATGCTGAGATCGGAAAGCTTATTGCACAGGCTATGGCTAAAGTGGGTAACGAAGGTGTGATCACCGTGGAGGAAGCAAAAGGCACCGAAACTACTGTGGAAGTGGTGGAAGGTATGCAGTTTGACCGCGGCTACCTGAGCCCCTACTTTGTAACCAACACTGAAAAGATGATGGTGGAGCTTCAGAACCCTTATATCCTCATTTATGAGAAAAAGGTAAGCACGCTCAAGGACATTCTGCCGATACTGGAAAGCGTGGTACAGAGCGGACGTCCGCTGCTGATCATAGCTGAAGATGTGGATGGCGAAGCGCTGGCTACATTGGTGGTGAACAAACTGCGCGGATCGTTGAAGATCGCTGCAGTTAAGGCTCCGGGCTTTGGCGACCGCCGCAAGGAAATGCTGCAGGACATAGCTGCACTGACCGGTGGCACCGTTATCAGCGAAGACCAGGGTTATAAACTGGAAAATGCATCGATCGCATCTTTGGGCCAGGCCGAAAGCATTACAATAGATAAGGACAATACGACCGTAGTAGGTGGCAAGGGCCAGAAGGAAACCATAACCTCGCGCGTAAACCAGATCAAATCGCAGATAGAATCAACTACCAGCGATTATGACCGCGAAAAACTGCAGGAACGCCTTGCGAAACTGAGCGGCGGTGTTGCTGTTCTGTACATCGGTGCATCAACCGAAATGGAAATGAAGGAGAAGAAAGACCGCGTAGATGATGCGCTGCATGCTACACGCGCTGCTGTGGAAGAAGGAATTGTTCCGGGCGGAGGTGTTGCTTACATCCGTGCCATAGAGTCTCTCGCAGCTGTAAAGACCGACAACCCAGATGAGAAAACAGGCATAGCTATTGTACGCAGGGCTCTTGAAGAGCCTCTTCGCCAGATCGTTAATAACGCAGGGCTTGAAGCTTCCATCATTGTGCAGAAGGTACGTGAAGGAAAGGGCGACTTCGGTTTCAATGCGCGCACTGAGGTTTACGAAAACCTTCTGGCAGCAGGCGTTATCGACCCAACCAAGGTTGGCCGTATAGCTCTTGAGAATGCAGCGTCTATTGCGAGCATGTTCCTGACCACAGAATGTGTTATTGCGGATAAGCCTGAGCCAAAATCTGCTGCTCCTGCACCGGGTGGGATGCCAGGTGGAATGGGCATGGATTACTAAGTTAAAAGGCAAAAGTTATAAGTTAAAGGAAGCCCCGGCACAAACCGGGGCTTCTTTATTATCATTTTTTTACGTCTTTTATTCTTTTACCAATTTGTAGACTGAATTGATCTTGTCACCGCACGTTATACGCAGCAGATACAGGCCGGGAGCGAGGGTTGCAGCGGGTATTGTGGCGTTGGTATTCGCGTGGTTTTTTCCCTGCCACAAAAGCCTACCCGAAACATCGGTAAGCACAAGCTCACAATTTTCGGGCAATGATGTAACAATCCAATTTGTCTTAGCCGGGTTCGGAGCGATCGCAATTTCGCCGGCGGCAACCTGATCTACAGCCAGGTGCGTATCGTGAATGACCGTATCCAGCTTGTAGAGCAGCCATTTGTTGGGATCTATGATGAGGCTTGTCATGGCTTTGCTCCAGGTAAAATGGAAGAACTGCGTGGATTGATCATTCATTACCCGTATCACAGTGTCACCGGCTGTGGAGTGCAGCCGAAGCTCCATTGGTGTGGTGAACATTGGCACGGATGCAGGCAGAGAGGTGTTCTGTACCAGTTGTATATATACATCGCTGCCTGAATTGTTCCACCGGGCCGAATATTTCGGGAACCCCTGTTGGTAGGCCCATTGGTTGAAGAATGTATCGAGGTTCATGCCATTAGCCGAAATTCCCAGCACACTCTTTGCCGCATCCCGGAAGTCCCTGATGGTGCCGGTACGGTCCTTAAAATCCTGCTGGTAGGTTTTGTATACCTGGAAGAATATGCTGTCGTTATTGATAACGAAGCGAAGCATGTGCAGCATGCAGGCACCCTTGTCGTACGACAGCCTTGTGTCGAATATCCGGGTCTCGCTGGTGGTGTCGTCAAGATATATGGAGCCGGTGTCTGCAGACTTCACATTATTTTGCTTGCTTACTATGTCGTCGATAGAGAGTGTGTGGCTCCAGAAATGCTCAATGTAAAGATCCTCCGTATAGCTGGCAAAACCCTCATTGCAAAAAATGTCGGCCCACGAACCGCAGGTAACATTATCACCAAACCACTGATGCCCGAGCTCGTGCGCCACAACGCTGCCTTCGAAATATCCGAGGGTAGTCATGGTCTGGTGTTCCATACCACCGCTCAGCGGCGCCATGCAATGCCCGTACTTCTCTTTCCAGAAGGGATATCGCCCGTACAATGTGGACAGGTAGTCGATCATCATGGCTGTACTGTCGATAACGCGCTTGAAAGCGGGCAGTGTAGCCGGGTTGGGGTAAACATAGTTCTGAACGAGCATGGAGTCGTCGCTGCCGGTGAAATGCATATAATACGAGTAGTCGATGTATGGGGCTACCGACGCGGATATGAGGTAATGATCTATCGGGTACCGTTCCTTCCATTCGTAGCGCACATGCGATGAATCGATGCGCGTGACGGCCTGCAGCAGTCCGTTGCTTCCGGCTCTCATCGAGTCGGGAACAGTGATCCACATGTCGGTGGAGTCTATTTTGTCGTGAAGCGACTGCTTGCAAGGCCACCACTCCTTGGCATGGTAAGACTCACTTTGTGTGAAGGTAACCTTTGTGCCCCAGCTTGGCGACACTACATTATTGATACCGCCGATGCCACCGAAAATGGTGCCGGTGACTACGGGTGTGCCATGATAAAATACATGGACCGTGAACGTCGTATTTACCGGCAGCGCGCTTGTAAGATCAACCGTGCGTAGGTCGCCGGCGGTGATCACCGGCCTGGTGACACCATCGATCTGAACCGAATCGACAATGAGCGCATTATTCAATTCGAACACGTAGGCTGAAAAAGACGGAATTACTGTCGAAGCAACGGTGGTCACATCGCCCTTTACTGCTATAGACTGATTGGTCAATGACAGATTGAATTTGATATACTTAACGTCATAGTTGTCCTCGGCAGGGTCGCCGACGGTGGTTTTTGCAGCCAGTTTGCTTTTTGACCATGCACAACTCCCGGCTCCGCCACGCTCCTGTGAATAGGAGAAAGTATGGAAAACTACCAGGATAACCGCACAAAAAAGTAGGGATCTCATGTTTTATGTATTTACGGTTAAAACTAAGATTATTTTGAGCGTATAAACCATATTAATTACCTTTATAATAATAAAAAACGCTGCGTATGAGACCTGTTCTGAAAAAACGTTGTGTGTTTATTGCAAAGTCTATGCTTTGGTCGTTATTGCTCTATGTAGCGCTTATGTTCGCCTTCAACTGGGATGAAGTGAGCAATACTGTAAACGGCAAAAATGCGATCACTGTGGTGAGCAACACCCAGCCTGCCCCGCAGGCGCCCGGCGCTCAGAACCCGGCAGCCGCACCCGCAAGGATATCGGCGCCCGCCGTCATTGTCAGAAACATTTTATCAGTAGTTAAAGCCGTAACGGGCTTTGCGCGGGTTTCTGCAGCACTATAGCAGTCCAAAAATCATTGGGCCTAAGGTCATTCGAGGTGTGTCCATGTCATAATGAGTGAAATATTATCGCCCCGTTTGCGCTGCACGAGGGACGCATATAACCCGCGCTTCTCATCAAAATCAGCGCCCTCTATAAAGCTGCATTTGAATTCGTTGCGGGCAGGGTCGCCGAAGAGGTAATTTTTTGTGATCTTTTTCTTACCGTCAATCTTATAGTAGCATGCATTTGTGTTTTCAAAAGTGTATACGGTGTCGCCCGGTTTCTTCAGGCTGTTGTTGAAGTTCTCATTGTCGTCATTATACACTATGAAGAAATTCCGGTTTAGCGAATAAGCATTAAAAGAAACGAATTGCCTGTTATACACTTCGGGAGGGTTATCTTCAAAGATCACCTGGCCCTGCCATCTTTTAGCCAATTGCTTAACGTAATAGTAATGCTTGTGGCTCCGACAATACTGAGCAAAGGGCAATGTGGTTCCCCATATCTCCTTGCCATCATCATCAAATTGAGTGACGCCGATATTTCCGAAAAAATCCTGGTAGTCGTACCTGGCCTTTGTTTCCGGTTCTCCAAACTCCACATCCGACTGTGATATCAGTGTTGACAGCCCATTTTGATTTGTGAACACATTTACCGGTATACCATCAAAAAAACTTGAAGTGTCTGTTTGCCGTTTCAAAAAATCATTTGCGGAATCATTTGTTATCCGGCTATAGCCGATAGGTTTGCCATCCTCCCCCAGTTTAAAAAAAAGATTGCTGTTCACCCTTCCGGATACCATATTCAATCCGAATTTGTAAAACAAAGGTTTGTAACTGAACAAAAGAGCATTGAGTACGTCGGCGAAAGGATTGTACGTGTAAAATGAGTAATAGGGAATACGCCCGCTGTTACATCAACCATACTGACCCTGGGCTTGTCGCCTCCTTTAGGGATATAATAGAAAGTCAGGTAATGCTGATAAACTGAGCCGCCAGGCAACAGCGCATTGTTCCTGCCGTGATTTGGCTTTCCGTAAAGACTGGTATTGTCAAGGCTGATAGTGATTAGTACTCCATTGGGTTGCGTTTCTGCGCCCACGGTCTCCAGGTAATCATAGTCTTTCCTGTCCACGTCCAGATGCACCTGCCTGATGGTTTCGTGTTTGTTATTATAATAGAGCACATTCAAATCACATTCTTTGGCCGGATGCCTGATGTCCATGCAATAGAATACTTCATAATTATCATCCTCTTTATTCTTCATTAGGTAAAAAAATATGCGCTTATTTTCATTCTGCGACTGCGCCACGAGCTTTTCTTCCACAATCGTTCCGTCAGACGAATTGTACCTAATGCGCACAAGCTCATGCTTACCCGAATGGTCCTGGTCTATAAACAAAACCGCCTCATTGTTAATATCGTAGAGCCCTTTAAAGACCGCGTGCTCATCTGTCAGGATATCAAGGACTGAATACTTCTCTTGCCGGCTCGCAACCTCCGTTCGTGTGGAATCAAAAACCTTCACGATAATTCTTTTGGCCGGCTCAAAATGAAACAGCAGTGTATTGCCATTTCTCATACAAAGCACTTTATTCCATCCTGCATGCTGCGGCAGATCGACGGGCAAACTCTGTTCGTACTTTTTATCCTGAGCAACTACAGTACGTGCCAACAGGCAAAGAACAATGAGTGCGGGCAATTTCTTCATATTCATCGGCATTTATTTTATGAACTCAAAAAATTACTCTAATTGGCTCCAGGCCATAAACAGTGAGACATTGTCCCCACGCTTGCGCTGCACCAGGGTGGCATATACGCCACGCTGCTCATCAAAGTCGGCCCCCTCTATAAAACTGCACTTAAACTCATTGCGCGCAGGCACACCAAAAAGATAGGTCTTGGTAAGCTCTTTCTTTTTGTTCAAGGTGTAATAGCAAGCATTAGTATTCTCAAAAGCGTAAACCGTATCACCGGGATGTTTTACGCTGTTATTAAAATTCTTATCGTAGTCGTTGTATACAATGTAGTAATTTTTATTCCAGCAGTAGATATTTTGTGATAAAAACTGCCGGTTGTAAACCTGCCCCGGCAGGTCGAGAAACATGGCCTGGTCCTGCTGTCTCTGATACAATTCTTCGGCATAATAAAAGTGCTGGTAGCTTTTAAAGTATTGCACACCCGGCAGCACAGTGCCCCATATTTCGTTTCCATCGTCGTCGAACTGGGTAATGCAGATATCTCCGAGGTAGGAGTCGTAGACCACCGACCGTTCAAACGATTCCATGTCCTTGTACCTGCCGAACGAGCGGTAAAAAACTGTAGACAGGCCATTTTCATTAGTAAACATTTTAACGGGCAGGCCTTCATATTTCTGCGATGAATTCGTTTGAATTTTAAGATAGGTATCTGCCATTTTATTCTTCAGCCAGGAGTATTTAAGGGTCATGGCGTCCTCATCAAGGTTAAAAAGAAGGGAAGAATTGAGCGCAGCGGGCTGTATGTCGACACCGAATTTGTAGTTGTACTCGCGGTAGCTCAGCAGCAACAGGTTGAGCGACCGGGCAAACGGGTTGTAGGAAAAACTGGAATAATAGGGGTAAACATTTTCGGTGACATCAACGATCTTCGTTTTTGGCGCGCCGCCGTCTTTAGGGATGTAGAAAAAGCAGAGGTCGTGGCTGTATATCACTGTGCCATTAGTGACCCCAATGTCGGACACGCGGTGGGGGTCTGCAAGACTCTGCACCTGGTTCGGACTTACCAGGGTATGTGCGCCCACCCATTGCGGATCAATACCATCGCCAGAATGGTAAGACTGAACAGACAATTGCTTTCTGAGATCGAGCGTAATACAATTGCCTTTGTGCTGCCACTCTGCACCAACAACCTCGACGAGATCGTACTGTTTCCTGTCCACTTCCAGCGGCACTTCGCGCGTTACCTCGTGCCTGTTATTATAATACGTAACATTGAGCCTGCAGTCTTTGAATTGCGGAATATCTGTACAAAAGAAAATGGCGTAGCCATCATCATCCTTATCCTTCATTACATAGTATCGCGTCCGCTTGCTTTGGCTTTTCGATTCACCGGCCAGCTTTTCTTCTATAAGCGTTCCGTCTCTGGCGCTGAACCGCAGCCTTACCAGCACATACCTGCTCAGCCGCTCCTGCTCGATAAACAAAACTGCTTCGTCATTGATATCATAAAGGCCTTTGAACGTTGCCTCCTTCAGCGAACTGATGTCGAGCATGCGGCAGACATGTTTCTGATCTGCGATCTCCTTGCGTGTGCTGTCGAACACCTTTACGATGATCGCTTTATTGGGTTCGAAGTGGAACAGCAGCGTGTTGCTATTCTTCATACACAATACTTTGTTCACACCTGTCTGGCCAAGGTCGAGCGGCTTACTTTGTGTAAATTTCCTATCCTGGGAGCGCACAGTTATTGCGGCAAGGCATAAAAAAAGAACGGAGAGAAATGTTATCCTGCTCATGGGGGTACCTTTTTTATTTATTGACGTAAAACGAAGCGGTAATCTTGGGTGTGGTACCAGAAAACCGTGTTACGAGGACAATAAACTAACTGCTGACTGAAAAATACAAAAAAAATTAATCAGCGCTAAATAAGGAGGCAGCGAAAAGCCAGTCATTACCAAAAAGAAAATGGCCCGGACGACCGGGCCATAAATATAGTTTTGGTGTTTTAAAGTTAATCTGCTTCTACCCCTACGAGGCCCATGTGCTCCGAGCTTACCATCTGCAAGGCAAGGCTCTTGATTGAAGGATAAACCAGCTCGTAAACGCCTTTTTTGCTGGGTGGAACATCTGCTTCCTGCATGGCTACAATGTAGATTATAGATTCTGGTATATCCAATACCATGCATACTTTGGAAATCGTTCTCTGGCTGGGGCGCTTTACGCCTGTTTCGATCTGAGACAGGGAGGTTTGGGACAACTCGCATTTTTCAGCGAGCTCGTACTGGGTGATGGAGAGCTTCTTCCGGATGGACTTAATAGCTGAACCGATATTCATAGGTTGTTTTTTAGTATATTTCAGATAAATGAATTGGTAATTAATAAATCCCAACATTTCATTTATTACTGCTACTACCTACTAAGACGGCAGGAAAACAAAAAACGTTTGGTCGGACGAAAAATTTTCCTTTTAATAAAATATTAAATGACCTTTTTTTAACCGATTTGCTCCTAAATTTGCGGCTATGCCAGAAAGCTTTTCGAAGGAGTTTGTGTTTAATAAAAAAACGCTGCTTGCCGTCATAGTTCCACAGTTGCGCACAGACGGAATGTATTACGAAGTGAATATCAAGGGGTATCCCCGTTTTTATATGTCTTGGTCGCCATTATACCGGTTCGACCTGGTGGTGGAAAAGGAGCTAAACCTGCCTTATGACCTGGTGCTGGCGGTAAGCGACCTGATAGAAAAAGAAGTAGCTGAAGAACAATAAAAATAAGAGATATTTTATTTATTCGCCTGTAAAATAGTTTCATTTAACCCTTCTGATCTTCACGAGAGCCCTCTGGCCCCTGGCATCGTAAGCCAGCAGACTATATTTCGTTGCGCCATCGGTCAGCAGCAGGCTGGCGGTATTGGGCGGATCAGAGCCCTCGTTGTCGGCGATTATGGTGAGTGTATTTACCCCCTGCCTGGATAGCGGGATGCGCAGACGCCTTTTTTCCTTCACGAGGTAGTAGTTGTTTAGTACAGTTTCGCCGTTAAACTGTAATGTTACCCTGTCACCATCCACGTTGCCGCCATCCCATATGTCGATCACCACAGAATCTGAGTGCCAGTCGTACGCCTTTTCTATTCCTGCAGTAACCTTTTCGGTGGCCAGTGGCGCAGTCACTTCCTGTTCTTTTTTTGGCGCAGGTATGGGTTGTTCTTTCTGTTTCCGCTTCATGGAGATAAACGTATCTGCCTGCTCATGATAACTAAATAGGTTTTGTATCTCGCCTTCTGTGCTGAAAGTAATT
>CAYNGS010000075.1:0-9279 GCA_964396625.1 uncultured Flavipsychrobacter sp. | reverse complement strand
GCCGGAACGCCTGTGACGTATATGGCCCCTACCACGGCTACCAATCCGTTAAAAGTTTCTCCCGGTACTTTTTCGTTGGATCCCCACACAGGTACCATTTCGTTTTTCCCAAATGCGCTTCAGCGCGCCCTGGTGGTATACAACATTGAGGAGTTTCGAAACGATACATTCATAGGCAGTTGCCAGCGCGAAATGACCTTCCTGGTGCAGGTTTGCACCGATCCTCCCCCTATTGGCGGCTTCATTGGTGCCAGCACCGGTACGGTTGTCGATAGTACGCACTTTAATGTTTGCGCAGGTACTGGCGCCTTCTCTATCGTGATTCATCCTACCGAATCCGACACCAGCAATCTGATAACCGTTCACCCTTCCGGATTGCCCGGTGGCTCCACATTTACGACTGTAAATGACAGTACCAATCACCCGACTTGCACATTTACATGGACAACTACCGGCACACCGCCGGGCAGCTATATCTTCTTTGTCACCTACAAGGATAACAATTGTCCGTTGCCCGGTGTGCAGACGATCGCTTATACGGTCAACATATTACCCCAACCCATTATTAACGCTACAGGTGGCGGCACCTTTTGCCAGGGTGCCACAGTTACATTATCTGCCACCGGCGGCGCTACCTATGTTTGGTCGCCCGGCACTGGTTTGTCTTGTACCACGTGTGCTAGCCCTATAGCCACGCCGCCCACTGGAACAACGGTTACTTACACCGTCACCGGCACTGCAGCAAACACATGCAGCAATACAGATACGGTAAGCGTAACAATTGTGCCTTTGCCGATCATCGATGCGAGTCCCGGATTAACCATCTGCAAAGGCACAAGTACCACACTCACGGTTACCGGGGGCGCCAGCTATGTATGGTCGCCCGGTGCAGGGTTGTCTTGTCCTACATGCAGTACTACTACTGCCACGCCCGCGGGCACTACAGTTTACACGGTGACCGGTACCTCTGCCTTTGGTTGCTCAGGCACCGACACGGTAACTGTAAACATCCAGGCCCCAAATATTCTCGCCGGTGCGCCGGTAATTTTGTGCCATGGCGATTCAACCACTCTGAATGCTACCGGCGGTGTCAGCTACACATGGTCGCCAGGCGCAGGACTGTCTTGCGCTACTTGCGCTAGCCCTGTGGCCGATCCGGTTTCAACTACAGTTTACACCGTTACCGGCGCAGACCCCGATGGTTGCCTCAACACAGATACGGTGCGTATCACAAGGATTCCGTTGATAACCGTAACCGCTCCTGCATTGACGCTTTGCAATGGCTCAACAGGAACGATCACTGCCTCCGGCGCTACAAGTTATACCTGGGCACCGGCCACCGGCTTATCATGCACTGCATGTGCCGCGCCCATTGCAGGCCCGTCTTCAACTACGACTTATACCATCATCGGCACCATAAGTATCTGCACCGATTCCACCACTGTTACAGTTACGGTAAATCCATTACCAGTTGTTACCGCCAGTGGTGGCGCCACAAAGTGTGCCGGAGATCCCGACGTGTTGATCGCCACAGGTGGTCTCAGTTACATTTGGACACCAGGCACCGGACTTTCATGCACTACATGTTCGTCTCCCACCGCAACTCCATCCAGCACCACGACCTATACCGTAACAGGCTTCAACTCTTACGGCTGTGGCAAATCAGATGCGGTTACCGTGGTTATTAATCCACTGCCTGTGCTGACCATTTCGCCGCAACCTGCCAGTATCTGCTTTGGTAGCAGCGTCACCTTGACCATGACCGGCGCCGCCACATATGTGTGGACGCCTTCTACCGGATTAAGCGCGAATACAGGAGCCTCAGTAGTCGCTGCGCCCACCAGCACAACTGTCTACAGCGTTTTCGCTACTGATGCAAACAACTGCACCGGGTCGGTTACCGACATGGTTACTGTCTATCCGTTGCCACCCGCCCCTACAGTTGTCACACCAGTTACTTATTGCAAAACGGCAAGTCCCGACTCGCTGGGCGCTACCGGCGTCAATCTTTTGTGGTACACCGACACCACCGGCTCTGCCGGCTCACCTGCCGCTCCGATCCCCACAACAACCACTACCGGCAGCACTACCTGGTATGTAAGCCAGACAATTAATGGCTGCGAAGGTCCCAAAGCGCCGATCGAGGTCGACATATACGACAATGCTATCACTGGATACACCTACGATATTAAGTACGGTTGCTACATGGATACGATCGAGTTTACCAACACCTCGCAGTTCATAAATAAATCACTGTGGTATTTCGGCGATGGCACACCTGAGGATACAACCACAAACCCTGTGCATTATTATTATCCGGTGAAACAAAATACAGAATACGCCGTAACGCTCTTCGGTTATAATCCTGCTTGCTACGCAGACTCCACCACCGACACCATAATATTGAAACCAACTCCACCCGTGCGCTTCCTGTACAACATCACACCCGATGCGGTGATCGCATATGGCAGCAGTGTTCAGCTCAATGCAGATGGTGCGTACATCTACATGTGGGCCCCCGATGATGGTTCGTTGAACAACCCTAATATTAACGACCCTGTCGCCGCCCCCACTGCCGATACTACTTACACAGTGTTTGGGTATAACAAAGTGGGCTGTCTGGATTCTGCAAAAGTGCACGTATCAGTCGTTATCGATGAAGAGTCGGTACCGGACGCCTTCACTCCTAACGGTGATGGCCTGAATGATCTGTTCCGTGTACACAACCTCAAGTTTGGCAAGATCATGGACTTCGCTATTTACAACCGCTGGGGTCAGCTCATATTCAAAGCAAATGATAACCGCGGCTGGGATGGCAGATTCAACAACGTTCCCCAGGATATTGGCGTATATAACTACATGATCATCGTCTCCCACGCCGATGGCAAAACCAAGATGTGGAAGGGGAATGTCACGTTGATACGATAGCTGTTTTTACAATTTCTTTCGCAATGGCAAATCCCTCGGATTTGCCATTTTTTCATGTTTATACCCTAATTTTGCAGTCCCAAATCACCTTCATGGTCATTGCCGTGGAACAATATTTATACATTTTTAATTAGATGAAAGATTTCTCTTACGTTACCGGGCCGGACTCGGCTTATATTGAATCACTTTATAACGAATTTGTAGCTGACCCGGAGACCGTTGATCCCGAATGGAAAAAATTCTTTGAGGGGTTCGATTTTGCCTCTGCTCAGGGCTCGGTCAATACAGCCATTGGGAGTGCGAGCAGCACCTCACCCGTTGTTGACAATGATTTATTAGCTAAAGAAATAGGAGTTTTTGAACTGATCCGTGCTTACCGCAAGCGTGGTCATCTTGCCGCCGATACAAACCCTATCCGGCCGCGAAAAGACCGCCATGCGCAGCTCGAACTGGACCGCTTTAACCTCACCGATGCCGACCTGAGTACATCTTTTTTCGCAGGCAGGTTTGTAGGCATGAAGGATAAGCCGCTGAAGGATATCATAGCCAGGCTGCAGATGCTCTACCTCGGCCATGTGGGCATAGAATACACCTACATCAACAATACCGAAAAGGTCCACTTCATTCAGAAAAGCTACGAAGAGCTGATGAAAAAACAGTTGTCCATAGATGAAAAGAAATGGATACTGGAGAAGCTCAATGAAGGCGTGATCTTTGAGAAGTTTCTGAACACAAAATTCATTGGCCAAAAACGCTTCGGGCTCGAAGGGGGCGAAAGCACCATCCCGGCGCTCGATACCATAATCAACGACGCAGCCGACGCGGGCGTAGAAGAAGTGGTGATCGGCATGGCCCACCGCGGCAGACTGAACATCCTCGCCAACACGCTCAAAAAAACCTACGAGCAGATATTCAGTGAATTCGAAGGCAACATGCCTGAAGACATGACTATGGGCAGCGGTGATGTAAAATATCACCTCGGATTCCAGAGCAACATCACCACTCATAGCGGTAAGGAGATCAATGTCCAGCTTACGCCAAATCCCTCGCATCTTGAAGCGGTAAACCCCGTTGTTGAGGGCTTTGCACGCGCCAAGGCAGATACACTGTACGATCGCGAATACCACAAGGTGTTGCCCATACTCATCCATGGCGACGCAGCAGTGGCCGGGCAAGGCGTTGGTTATGAGCTGCTCCAGATGAGCTGCCTTGAAGGTTATTATACCGGTGGCACCATTCATTTTGTCATCAACAACCAGATAGGCTTTACCACCGATTTCGACGATGCACGTTCCTCAACCTATTGCACCAGTATGGCGTCTATGCTGCATGCCCCCGTGCTGCACGTAAACGGCGACGATGCCGAAGCAGTGGTGAAGTGCGCTATGCTTGCCGTGGCTTTCCGTCAGAAATTCAATGGCGATATTTTTATCGACATGGTATGTTATCGCAAACATGGCCATAACGAAGGAGATGAGCCAAAGTTTACACAGCCGCAGCTTTATTCGCTTATCGATAAACACCCCAACCCACGCGAAGTTTATACACAATATCTATTGCAGCACGGCGAGGCCGATGCACAGCAACTGGCGCAGGAAATGGAAGCCAAATTCTGGGCCGACTTGCAGCAGCGGCTTGATGAGGTGAAACAAAAGCCTTTACCTTACACTTATCAGAAGCCCGAACTCTGGTGGCAGGAACTGAGAAAAGCCAGCGATGCCGACTTCAACAAATCGCCGGACACCGCCATCAAAGAAGATGATTTCAAAAAACTGTTTACGGCGCTGATGCAGTGGCCCGAGGGATTTAGCCCTTTACGCAAAGTCGAAAAGTTGCTCCAGGATAAGATCAAATTGTTTGAAACCGACGGCAAGGTCGACTGGGCCACCGGCGAGCTGCTTGCCTATGCCAGCTTGCTTCTGCAGGGCAATGAGGTGCGGCTCAGCGGCGAAGACGTGAAGCGCGGCACCTTCTCCCACAGGCATGAGGTCATTTATGACCAGGTCACGAACGAACCCTATAATCGTCTCAGCCGTCTCGACGAAAAGCAGGGTACACCATATATATATAACTCGCTGCTGAGCGAGTTTGCCGTGCTTGGTTTCGAATATGGCTATGCTATGGCCAATCCTAACAATCTCGTTTTATGGGAGGCACAGTATGGCGACTTTGCCAATGGCGCACAAACGATCATCGACCAATACATCGTAAGTGCAGAGCAGAAGTGGGGAAATATGAACGGCCTCGTGTTGCTGCTCCCGCATGGCTACGAAGGTGGTGGGCCCGAGCACTCGAGCGCGCGGCTGGAGCGCTTTCTGCTTATGTGTGCTGAGAACAATATCGTTGTTACCAATATCACCACTGCGGCAAATTTCTTTCACGGGCTACGGCGTCAGCTCGCCTGGCAGTTCCGCAAACCATTGGTCAACTTCTCGCCAAAAGCAAACCTGAGGCATGTGCGTTCTTACAGTAAAATGGAGGAATTTACTACCGGTGGTTTCAAAGAAGTGATCGACGATCCGCTTGCCAAAAGCCCTGCAAAAGTGAAGCGGGTACTCATGTGCAGCGGCAAAATGTATTTTGACCTGAGCGAAAAACAGATCACAGACAAACGTGAAGACATTGCGATCATACGCCTTGAACAGATATACCCCTTGCCGCAGCAGCAGCTTGCGGCGCTCCGGGATAAGTATAAGAAAGCAGAATGGATATGGGTGCAGGAAGAACCTCGGAACATGGGTGCACTGGCATTTCTGAAAATGAACCTCGATCAGTTTGAGATAAGTTATATCAGTCGCCCGGCAAGTGCGTCAACTGCAACAGGATTTGCGAAAAAACACGCGCTGGAACAGCAGGAACTTATTGAAGAAGCATTTGCACCGGCTAAAACCAAATAAATTTCATTATCCCATATACATAAGCTATATTGTTTGATAAGTTTATCTTTACCTGCCAAAAGATAAGTAACATTAGTTTTAAATATCTTTTGCGGCATTAAATTTGTATTCAGATAAAACATTCCATGGAAGACCTTAAAACGACGCTAAAACAACAGATAATAGATTCGCTGAACCTGCAAGGCATGAAACCCGAAGACATTGATGACAATGCCCCGCTCTTTGGCGAGGGCCTTGGTCTGGATAGCATCGACTCGCTCGAGCTGATGGTCCTGCTGGAACGCAGCTACGGCATAAAAATAGAAGATGCCCGCGAAGGCCGTAAAATATTGACTTCCGTACAGACCATGACGGAATATATTCAGCAACACCGCAAAATTTAACGCCTCCGATGGCGGAAAGAGTAGTAGTAACTGGGATCGGGATCATATCCGCATTGGGTACGGGCAAATCAGCCCACATCACTGCCTTCCGCAATGCACAGAGTGGAGTGCGGAAGGTGACACACCTGAGATCGGCTCATGCCGGTGATTTCCTTCTTGGTGAGATTGACATGAGCAACGACCAGCTCGCCGCTTCGCTCGGCCTTCCCACCGGCGACAACGGATATACCCGCACGGGTTTGCTGTCTCTGGCCGCCATGCAGGATCTTTTGCAGACCACCGACATCTCCCTGCTGCGCAATGAGACTTTTGCCTTCATAAATGCCAATACCGTTGGCGGCATGAGCAAAATGGAAGATATCTACATGAACGTCATCGCTCCTGAAACCGCCGAAGAAAATATAAAATATATAGAGACCCTCGATTGTGCGCAGAGCACGGAATCCGTAGCTGTCAACTACGGACTCGATCCCCTGATGGCTACGATAAGCACGGCCTGTTCATCTTCATCCAATTCACTTTTGCTTGGTGCAAGAATGATAAAGCAGGGCATTGTAAAGCGCGCAGTATGTGGTGGCGGCGATGCACTTAGCCGCTTTACACTGAACGGATTTTACAGCCTCAAAAATGTAGACAAACAGCTTTGCAAACCCTTTGATCAGAACCGCGGCGGGCTAAACCTGGGCGAGGCAGCGGGTTTCTGTTTGCTTGAGTCCGAATCAGCGGCAAAAGAAAGAGGAGCTAAAATATTGGCTGTGTTAAGTGGTTATGCCAACACTAATGACGCCTACCACCCCACCGCGCCATCGCCGAATGGCGACGGCGCCCGCAACACAATGCAGCAGGCGTTGGACATGGCATCTTTACAGCCGGGCGATATAGGATACATCAATGCCCATGGCACAGCCACCTTAAACAACGACCTCGCCGAGGGCAAAGCGATTCAAAACCTGTTTGGCGATCAGGCTCCCCCTTTCAGCTCCACAAAGCCATTTACGGGTCACACCCTTGCCGCCGCAGGGGTTGTTGAGGCCATATTCAGCATATGGGCTATGGAAGAGAATATGGTCCTGCCCAACCTTAATTTCAAAACCCAGATGGAAGAGATCAGCATCCGGCCCGCTACATCTCTGATCCCGGATGCGCCTATCGACCATGTGCTCAGTAACTCCTTCGGTTTTGGAGGCAGTAATGTTTCATTAGTATTCAGCCGGTCATGAAGCAGCCACTCTACATATTGTCCGCCTGTTCCATCTCTGCCCAGCATACGTATGACGAGGAAAATTTTCTGAAGCCGGTTGTCACCTCGGACGATGGGAAATTATTTGTGATCGATGCCGACTATACCAAATATGTGTCACCGGTCGCGATCAGGCGAATGAGCCGCCTGCTGAAAAGAGGTATAACGGCCGGAATGAAAAGCCTGGAAGATGCAGGTGTTAGATCTCCCGATGCGATCATCATTGGCACCGCTCGCGGTAGTGTCACCGACATGGAATACTTTCTGCATGAAATGATCGACATGAAGGAGGAGGCGCTCAACCCCGCTTCATTCATTCAGTCCACATATAACTCCGTCAATGGCTGGCTGGCCATGATGACAAAAAGCACTGGTTACAACCAAACCTATGTGCACCGTGGTTTTTCATTTGAGCTCACATTGTTCGATGCACAGTTGTTCGCAGCAGAGTCATCAGAAGAAAAACATATGCTCGTCGGCGGCTTCGAAGAAATGACCCCCGAATACTTCACCATCCGCAACAAAGTTGGATACTACAAAACCGATACCCCTAATAGCCTGGCGATACTTTCTCAATACCACACTCCCGGCTCGGTCGGTGGCGAAGGTGCACACTTCTTTACCCTCAGCAATCGTCCGCAAAATTCGGTTTGCTCCATCTATGCGGTGGCCATGCTGCACCATCCATCTGCCAACTCATTGCGATCCGCCATCGCTAATATGCTCGCTGAAAACGGCCTTACTAACGACGATATAGATGTCCTGGTTTCCGGTATGAACGGAGATAGCAGGAATCTCTTCCTCATGGAACCCCTCCTTGCCGGCAGCTCAGCAAATACAACGATCGTTACCTTCAAGCAGTTCTCCGGCGAGTACGATACAGCAGCAGGCTTCGGGCTCTGGCTGGGTCACTATATATTCAAACACGACCATATACCTGCAGAGACGATATATAAGCAAGGCGATTCTAAAGCAATAAAAAACATGCTTATATGCAATGTCACCATTGGGGCCGATATTTCACTGATCTTACTGAAAGGTTAGTGCCGTTGCCGATATTGAACGCGCTATTTCTCTATGGCTGCAATCCCGCAAAACATCAGATAATTATTATTACTTTTGGGCACTAAAATACAGGACACAAATTATGGCTGAAGCGATACGTATGCCGTTGCTGAGTGATACTATGAAGGAGGGCGTGATAGCAGAATGGCACAAAAAAATAGGTGATACGGTAAAGGCGGACGATGTAATAGCCGAGGTCGAGACAGACAAAGCTACCATGGAGGTCATGCCTTATGTCGACGGCACTTTGCTGTATATTGGCGTGGAGAAAGGCAAGGGCGTGCCCGTGAATGGCATAATGGCTATCATCGGCAAACCAGGCGAAAACTTCCAGTCTATCCTCGACGCCGAAAAGGGCGCTGCTGGGCCTGCTTCCGCATCAGCTCCGGCGCCACAGACCACAGCACCCGCACCACAGGCAGCGCCTGTTCAGCAAGCGCCCCCTGCTGTTGCACCTGCACAACCCGCGCAGGAAGCAGATGATCGAATTAAAGCCTCTCCCCTCGCCAAAAAAATGGCACAGGACAAAGGCGTTGATATCCAGCAGGTCAAAGGCTCCGGCGATGGAGGCAGGATCATAAAAAGAGACGTGGATAACTTCACGCCTCAAAAGCAGGCTGCACCGCAACCTGAGAAGGTAATGCCGGCTATACAGCCGGTTATCTCAGGGCAGGAAGGCCATACCGACACACCATTGTCTCAGATGCGCCGCATCATAGCGCAAAGACTGGCCGAAAGCAAATTCAGCGCCCCGCACTTCTACCTC
>CAYNGS010000074.1:0-9359 GCA_964396625.1 uncultured Flavipsychrobacter sp. | reverse complement strand
CGCTCGACAATGTGGAATTTGAGGCACATCCAGTTTTCGGTGTACTGATGCCCAAATCTGTACCCAACGTACCCGCGGAAATACTGACGCCGCGCAGCACATGGGCCGATAAAGAAGCATACGACAAGAAGGCCAACGAACTGGCACAGCTCTTTATAAAGAACTTTGCAAAATATGCCGACCAGGCAAATGAAGAGATACGTTCTGCTGCACCGGTTGTGCTGGTGAGCGCATAACAATATTATAGGAAACATCAAAAATTGTAAAAGCTATCCCGTTTCGGATGGCTTTTACAATTTTCTACACTGGTTTAATCGGTCCGCTTAGCTCCGGATATAAAGGATTATTTGGATTTAAAGGATAAAAAGAATACTATTGTTATTATATTATCGTTAACCCACTGCGGAATTATGAAAAAAAATATACTCAAGAGCAAGTTTGGATTATTGCTGGTATTCCTGAGCCTGTGCTGTTTCCAGTTAGCCCACGCCCAGTCCACGCGGAAGTCTACTGCAAGAACGGAAAGCTCCTACATGGCAATGGAGTCCGACAATGACAACGAGGGTGAAGAAGATACAACCGCCGCCAATGCGCAGGCCGGACACAGCAAAATAGTGATCGGTGCCGAAGCAGGTTTAAACCTGTCAAATTATTATTTTAAACACGACCAGTATTCATGGAACAACGACATGATCATCGGCGGCCGAATTGGTGGCATTGTCGATATCGCTTTGTCCGATCAATTGTACTTTCAGCCCGGCCTGTTCTATGCCATGAATGGCACAAAGGCTACTTACAACAACGGTTTCGCCCACAGCCACGAGACTATTGGCTTAAATACAGTAGAGCTGCCCGCCAATATCCTTTATAAGACCGGCGATCCTTCTTCAGGCCGTTTCTTCGTAGGCCTCGGCCCGTATGCCGGCTACAACATCAGCGGCAACATCACCAATACCAGCGCCGACATGAAAAACCGCGCCGTAAACATCGGCTCCAACAAAAACAACGACGATATCAAGCCTTTGGATTTCGGGGTTGGTGCAAACGTAGGTTACGAACTGGCCTGCGGCTTCTTCGTTCGCCTGCGTTACCAGATCGGCCTGTTTAACCTCACGCCAAACACCAATGCAGGGGCCTCCATAAAATCTACCAGCTACGGCCTCAACGTGGGTTACCTGTTTAAAAAGCATACGCACCGGAAGAGCGCTGAGGCTGCTCAATAGCCGTTTGCGGTAAGCGCCCGAAAGCACGAAGTGCCGGTTTTAACACAGGGGATTTGTCTTTACTCTATGCGCATAAAGGATGCCGGAAAAACGGCGCGTATTGCAACAATAGCCACAATGGCGCTGATGGTAGGCTGGGGAACCATCCTGCTGTTATTTCATGCCAAGCCTTTCTGGCGGGACGAATGGTGCATCATCGCTAATGTGAAGTTCAAAACACCGCAGATGCTTTGGGGGCCGCTCGACTTTGTGCAGCAGTTTCCCAGGGTATACCTGCAGATCATTAAGTGGTTCACAGCTTCGCTCGATTACAATTATTTTTCGCTCCGTTTCCCTGCATACTTCGTCTCTACTACCTCCCTGTTGTTTTCCTATGCCCTGATGAAGAAGATATTCCCGTCAGGGAACCCGGCGCGGTACCTGCTACCCTTGATACTTATATCAGACCAGGTATTTATGGACTATTATGTGCAGATCAAGCATTATGAAATGGAAATGCTGCTGGGCCTGGTCGCCATCTGGCAACTCATGGAGTTGATTAAGATCCCTGCCGATGGCATCCGGAGTAAGTTGAGGTATGTACTTTTGTGCACGGGCTTTCTTGTGTTTCCTTTTTTCAGCTACACCTATCCCATCGCGCTGTGCCCGGTCTTCATACTCGTGTTTATGCAGGGCATCGGCATCGTACGAAAGGGAGGAACCGACTCAGTCAGCAAACAGCGACTTATGCTCCAATGGCTGCCGCTGATACTCTGCATATGCAGTATCGTGGTGTTCTACATTATAGACGTGTCGCAGCTCATGGCCGACAAGAACATGCACATGTATTGGGACAACCGCCTGAAATGGCACAAGACCATATGGAACTCTGTGTTTGGAAATATCTGGTACCTCTTTGCAAAAGTGGGTTCAGGCCTTTTGTTCGAGATTATCTTCGGTATACTGGGACTTGCAGCATTCTTTTCTGCCCTCATTCAGATCAGCAAAAACACCGACCTGCGAACTTATGGCAAGGATGCGTGGCTGCGGTTGTATTCTATTGTACTGCTTATTGTAGTGGTTGTCCTGTTCCTGACGGGCAAGCTCCCCGTAGGAGAAGCCAAATTCAATGCCTTTGCCATACCGGCTATATCCATCCTCATCATCTTCTTCATTGATAGTATGGGGCAATACACGTGGTACCGGAAGTTCACCGGTGCACTGCAGATAGTCCTGTTCCTGGGGCTCATCGGCAATGTGGTGTCCGGATTCATGAATATGTTTACGTCATCGGAATATACAAAACGCATAGACATTTATAATACCACCGAGCATGCTATCAAACTTGCCTATGACAAGAAACTTCCGGTGCTGGTGACCCCTCAGGTCGGCTTCCCGGATGATATAAATGCCAAGGTCAAATTTATCACAATGCCCGATGCAGCCGGCGTTTTCAAGACATTTCCGGCATACAAGACCAGCGACTCCCTTGCCGTATACAGCATACTGAAAACCGGCGATGTGAAAGGATATATCGGAAAGCTGCCACCGCAAACCCACTCGGTGCTGGTGGTTGATGGCACTTCATTCCAGGTTGTCAATTTGTAGTCAGGGCAGCGCCCGGCCAAAAACATTCAGAATACCACAATATTGTCTTTGTGTAGCATCTTATTATTTAGACGAGTACTTTTGTCCTGATCTTTGTTCCGGTTACAGCAAACAGGTAAAAACACCCAACAGTGCACAGCGATATAAACCAACTCCACCAAAAGATAAAAGATGGCAATTTCCTTGCACTGGCCAGGGGCATCACTATTGTGGAGAATGAACTGGAAGGATATGAGTCGCTGTTGCTGAACCTCAACGAGAACCGGCATGCCCGGGTAGTTGGTATTACGGGTCCGCCGGGTGCAGGCAAGAGTACGCTTGTAAATGCACTGCTGTCGCACTGGCTCAAAGAACGCAAGAAGATTGCTGTCCTTGCAGTCGACCCGTCTTCGCCTTTTAACTATGGGGCATTGCTGGGCGACAGGATCAGGATGAGTGAGTTTTACACCAATCCAAATATTTTTATACGCTCCCTCGCTACCCGCGGGGCCCTTGGCGGACTCAACGCAAAGATCATAGAGATAACGGACCTCGTTAAGGATGCACCCTATGATATAATACTTGTAGAGACCGTGGGCGTGGGCCAGAGCGAGGTGGAAATAGCCGGTCTTGCTGATTGTACTGTAGTGGCCCTTGTCCCGGAGACCGGTGATGAGGTGCAGACGCTGAAGGCGGGCATCATGGAGATCGCCAACATTTTTGTAGTAAACAAGGCCGACAGAGATGGTGCCGAGGGGCTTTACCACAACCTCAGGATGCTTACACACGAAAAAGCCGGAGGAAAGGAAGAAACACCCGTTGTAAAGACAGTAGCCACAGCAGGCACGGGGATAGATGTGCTGGCAACTGCGATCACTAAGTTTTTAGACGAACAAAAAAATATGCCTGAGAAACGCCTGCACCTGCTCACTGAGAAGAGCTGGCAATTGATACAAACCCAGCGTATGAAGGACATTGACCACAATAAACTAAAGAGCGCGCTTGCAATAGCGCTGCAAAAAGGCGATTTCAATCTCTACTCATTTACCAAACAATTTGTCTCCGGATCGGCGGTAAAATAAAAGGACGGGACGGGACGTTATCAATACGATGATCAATTCTATACCTCTATATGTAATATACCCGGCGGCAATAGTATCGGCGGCCATTATCAGTCTGTATGCGGTGCAAAAGGTTCTTTTCATAGCGAGACGCAGCAAGATATATGATGTGCCCGATAAAATAAGGAAGATACATGGCGATGAAATACCCAGCTTAGGGGGCATAGGCATATTCACCGGGTACCTGATCATCGCTGCTTTTTTCTGGCCCCGTAACCATTTTTTTATGCCGGCCATCCTGTGCTCTTCGGTCATCCTGTTCTTCACAGGCATTTACGACGACCTGATGAATATGCGACCGTCCAAAAAGCTTATTGCGCAGCTCATAGCCTCTTTCATCACGGTCTATTTTGCCGACATCCGGCTCGACTCCTGCTTTGGATTGTTTGGCATTGGCACCATACCCTATTGGCCGGGAATTGCCTTAACGACATTGTGCTGCACTTTTTTTATCAACGTATTTAACTTTATAGATGGCATAGACGGGCTTGCAGGCGTTATGTCTATTTTATACTTGGGCATACTTGGCTATGCTTTTGCCGCGACCGAACATCCCGGTATAGCGGGTATATCATTTGCGCTTACGGGTGCTACAGTTGGCCTTCTGTTTTACAATATCGCACCTGCCAAAATATACATGGGCGACACTGGGTCCATGTTCCTCGGGTTCAGCATTTTCAGCTTTTCGTTATTGTTCGTCAAGTGGTGCAGCACAGGCGAGATCAACAGCATTGTACTGGGCATTCGCGGACCGCAACAAGCCCTGATCCTCGTTATTGCCCTGTTGTTCGTGCCTGTGTATGATGGTATCAGAGTGTTTATCCTCAGGGCTTCAAGGGGCGTTTCCCCACTTAAGGCCGACCGCGCCCACCTCCACTACTACCTGCTCGATGCCGGATTCTCGCACACACAGGCTGTGTTCGTTATTACCGCAACCAATATCTGTATTATTGTGCTGGCATATCTGCTGCAGGGGTTTAATCCTTACATCACCCTGGTTAGCATAACGCTGCTGATGTCGGCCTTAGTATTGATCATTTATAAGCTGAGACAAAAGAAATTGGGATAAACGGGCTACTCTGTTTTGTATGTGCCGCCTTCGTACTTGGTAACGAATATGTGGGTATTCTCGTTGAACAGCAACTGACCATTTTTGTCCCACTGCGGCTTTACCTCAAATTTAGTAAAAGGCGCCGAGGCATTGTCACTATACTTTTCGTTAAAAATGTTGCCATACTGCTTCAGCAGGTTTGCATACCAGTACATGGCTTCATAACCGCGGTATACATACTCCGTCGGCCTTCCGGCATAGTCTTTCTTATATACCCGGTTGACGTAGTCGACCACAGGCACAGACAAATCAATATTAAACGGCACGGTGACGTTGATGCTGAGATTTGGAAATGCCTCTTCCTTCCGCAGGTTAGAGATGCTGTTCCAGGAAGGCATCCCGTACACTTCAAAGTGCGTCTCGGGAAAATCGTGAGACACGCGGTTCAGCAAACTGTCGGCGTAAGAAAAGTCAAGCACCGGAACGATGATGACATTTGGTTTTGACGTGTCGAAAATACCGATCAGGTTCTTCCTTCTCGGCAATGTATTGCAAAGCACCTGGTTGAAACGTGTGCCGTCACCTGCGCTGCCTATAAGATACTTATAGGCTATGGAATCTGCCGCAAATGAAGTACGGTACAACAACCCCACTTTCATGCCCGGAAATTTCTTTGCCACATCCGCCACGATCCACTCGCAATGGCTCTTGAGCGACGGCTGCAGCAGTGTGAAAAAAGGATTGTCTCTCACGCCTGCATCAGCAGGAGATAAAGCCGAAATGAAATTCACCTTTTTGTTCTTTGCATACTCGGCCAGCACTGGTATGTCGTGAGACTGAACCGCACCAATGATCAGATCTGACGAGTCGAGCATATTCTTGCGGACCAGCATATCAACCGATTCTGCCGCAGAGGCTACGTCATGCACATAGATGTCTATTTTGAAGCCTGCTTTCTTCAGGCTGTCGGCAGCAATTGTCACACCTTCGTAGAAGGCTATGCCCGGTAAAGCCTTGTCCGGTATTTTGTAGTTTTTAACCTCGTCGAGATACATGTGTGCAAGTACATCGATCCTGTAGCGTGGCTTCATTTGCTAATGGGGTAAAACCACCTGTTGCTTCAGCATGGTTGCCTCGCCCGCAATAACCTTACCACCGCCTTTTTTCCTCGATCTCTTCTGCTCGCGTTTCTGCTTTTTGTGCTCCTGCTTTTCCTTCTTCTTCAGTTCCTTGCGCTTTGCTTTCTCCAATGCCTTGGTCTGCCGCCTGGCAACCTTCTTTTCATGCTTCTCGTTATGCAGTTCCTTCTTGCTTTTCTTTTTCACGGAGCTCTGTGCGTACCCGATGCCGGCAACACTTATTGCCATAAGAAAGATCAAAATTGCCGGTAAAAGTCTGCGCCTGATCATATAAATAAAGCCAAAGATAAAAATCGGTTTCAAAACTTATTTATCTTATTTTATTACTAACATAATACACTTTTACCAACCTTCACAGGTTTTTTTCTAAGCGCCGGATTCAGGTGTGGCATTATTCCCACTCAATGGTGGCAGGGGGCTTGGAACTGATATCGTAAACCACGCGGTTTATGCCGCGAACGCGGTTGATAATATCATTGGAGATACGCGCCAGAAGCTCGTAGGGAAGGTGCGCCCAGTCTGCAGTCATACCGTCTACCGATGTAACGGCACGAAGCGCACAGGCATATTCGTAAGTACGCTCATCGCCCATAACGCCGACGCTTTGCACTGGTAGCAAAATAGCGCCGGCCTGCCAAACATGTTTGTACATTCCGCTATCGCGCAGGTGTTGTATGTAAATGGCATCAGCCTCCTGCAGGAGGTTCACTTTTTCTTCGGTTATGGCGCCCAGCACGCGGATACCCAGGCCCGGACCGGGGAACGGGTGCCTGCCGATAAATATATCGTCAATACCTAACTCCCTGCCCACTTTGCGCACTTCGTCTTTAAACAGGAAGCGCAGCGGCTCGATCAGCGAAAGGTGCATTATCTCAGGAAGCCCACCCACATTGTGGTGCGACTTAATCGTAGCCGAGGGGCCATGTACCGACACCGATTCGATAACGTCGGGATATATGGTGCCCTGGCCGAGGAAACTGACATCGTTTAATCGTACTGCTTCCTCATGAAAAACATCTATAAACAAACGGCCGATGATCTTTCTCTTCTTTTCCGGATCCGAAACGCCGTCGAGCTCGGTATAAAAACGGTTTTTTGCATCAATACCCTTAGTATTCAGCCCCAGGTGTTTGTAGCCTTCCAGCACCTGCTCAAATTCGCCTTTGCGCAGCAGGCCATTATCTACAAATATGCAGTAGAGCTTGTCTCCGATAGCCTTGTGTATCAGCGTTGCAGCTACTGTAGAATCGACACCACCGCTTAACGCCATTACCACCTTTTTGTCGCCGGCCTGTTGCTTTATACGCTCAACCGTTTCCTGGATGAATGCCGCAGGTGTCCAGTCCTGCTGGCACTTGCAGATATCGACCACAAAGTTCTTGAGCAGTTGCCCACCGTCTGTGGTATGTGTTACCTCGGGATGAAACTGTATGGCGTATATCGTATTTTTTGCAAAGCCCGGATCTGTCTTGTATGCCGCTACAGGAATACTGTCTGTGCGGGCAATAAGCGTGCAGTTATCCGGAAGTCGTTTGATGGTGTCGCTATGGCTCATCCATACCTGTGAGCCGCTGCTGATCATGGAAAACAGGGGGTCCGGTACCAAGTCCTGCAGGTGAGCGCGGCCGTATTCCCGGTGGGTGGACTTACCTACCTCGCCGCCGGCCTGCTTGGCCAGCAACTGGGCGCCGTAACATACCGCCAACACGGGCAAATGCGCTGCCATCTCTGCAATATCGGGTGTGGGCGCTTTTGGATCGTTGACAGAAAATGGGCTGCCGGACAGGATGATGCCTCTTAATGAATCGTCATACTGCACTGGTTTGGTACACGGCTGTATCTCGCAATATACATTCAGCTCGCGTATTCTGCGCGCTATCAATTGTGTAAACTGTGATCCAAAATCGAGTATGAGTATCTTGTTGTTCATCAAGTTAAAAAGTCAAAGTTCAAAAGCGAAAACGTATTTGGCGGCGAGGCGGATACAGTACGGACACAAAACCGAGGCCTACGCCTGGGCCGTTGGCGCACCGAAATTAAACGGCATGGCCGTTGTCTCCTGATCCTTTATATTTCCATATTGTGCCTCAAAACGCTTTACATTGTCTATCAGCGCTTTCATGAGCCTCTTGGCGTGCTGGGGTGTCATTACTATGCGCGATTTCACCTTGGCCTTAGGCACATTAGGCATTACATTCACAAAGTCAATTACAAATTCTGCAAAAGAGTGGGTAATAATTGCCAGGTTAGCATAGGAGCCATCGGCCATTTCTTCAGAAAGTTCTATGTTCAGTTGTTGTTCGGGGATTGGTTGGTCTGCCATAATATGAATTTTATCAGGTGGCGAAATTAAGTTAAATAAGTTAATCGGGTTTGAGTTGACTAAGTTAAACGGTTGATAACAGCATAAAAGCCGGGACCGGGCTGCACATTTCCCCTTGCTTTTCTACTTTTTAACCTTTTTCCCTTTTAACTTATGCGCCTGCAACCTACCTTTGGCAGCGATGCTGCGTTATATAACAATATTTTTACTAATCCTTTTTTGCGGATCGTGCAGGCCGCCCTTATATTCACCCAAGCCGACCGGCTACTTTCGTATAGACACCCCCGCCAGCCACAGATACCAGGTATTTGACCGGCCTGAATACCCCTATACTTTTGAGTATCCGATATACAGCGATATTGAAAAAGACACTGTTTTCCAAAATGAAAAAGAAAGCAATCCATTTTGGATAAATGTGGTCATCCCCAGCCTGGGCGGGGTGATCAACATCACCTATAAAGACATTACGCCCAGCCAGCCATTAGACTCGCTGGTAGAGGGCTCATGGGCTTTGTCGTTCTTTCATCATGAAAAGGCCGAATACATAGAGCCCTGGGAAAACACCAACCCATATGGCGTGGGGCTGGTGGTGTATACCGTGGGTGGCAATACAGCGTCGAGGTACCAGTTTACAGCTACCGACTCAGTAAAGCATTTTATCCGCGGCGCACTATACTTTGACGTAACCCCCAATGCAGACTCACTGAAACCGGCTACAGATTTCCTGATGCGAGACATTATGCATATGTTGAATACAATGAAATTTAAACCCGCCAACCATTAACGTCAACTTACAAATTTATAGCCGGTAGAATATCACTTGTTATCGTGTGGAGATAATCTTACTTTTGCCACCTCATTTTCAGATTCAGGCTGAAAAATGGTCTCGTAGTTCAATGGATAGAATAGAAGTTTCCTAAACTTTTGATACAGGTT
>CAYNGS010000073.1:0-9390 GCA_964396625.1 uncultured Flavipsychrobacter sp. | reverse complement strand
CAGGATATGACTTCCTCTCCAACGTCTCTACGAGCATACAGAGTGTGATCGAGTCGCGGGTGGATAACGGACCAACGCACTAAAAAAATATTGTAAGCACGATCGCCGGAGATAGCCCCGCTGAGGGCTATCTCTTTTTGTTCATCTTAAGATAACAAAAACATAATTCATAACAGGGCTGTGTAAAAGGCAAGCAAGCGACTTTTGCCGTTTTATTCAAAACCCGCTAAAGAAAGAACATGCCTGCCCACAACGCAAAGAAACTGCTGCAAATTACCCTGTTGATCTTCATGGCCGCAACCGCCAGCGCACAACCCGTCCGGATACTGTTTGACGCAACCAAGGGCGAGATGGCAGGTAATGCAGACTGGGTGATAGACGCAGACCAGACCAACCTGGGCGTAGGCTCGGGCGGCACCTACGTTGGGTCGCCGGGCCATCAGAGCAATCCGCAGCAGATACCGACACCTGCACAAAGCGCTATAACCAGTGCCACTGCAGAGACCTACTGGACCGGTGCGCTGTCGAGCTGGGCGGTAGATTGTGTGAACCGGGGATACGAAGTGGTGACACTGCCGTGGAACGGACAGATAACCTATGGCAATGCAGGCAACGCGCAAGACCTGAGTAACTACCAGGTATATGTTATTGACGAGCCCAACCTTAAATTCAACGCAACAGAAAAGACAGCGATCGTGCAATATGTGCAACATGGCGGCAGCCTGTTCATCATATCGGACCATGACGGCAGTGACAGGAACGGTGACGGCTGGGACTCGCCGGCTATATGGAACGACCTGCTGAGCACCAACAGCGTGCAGCCCAATCCGTTCGGCATCACGTTCGACCTGGCAGATTTTTCACAGACCACCACCAACGTTTCGGCCGCAGCAACTGACTCCATCATTCACGGGCCGATGGGCAATGTGACCAAGGCGCAATGGTCGGGTGGAACAAGTATGACCCTGGACCCGACTGCGAACCCGACCGTGAAGGGAGTGATATTCCCCAACGGGGCAGTGCCGGGAAACACAGAAGTGATGGTAGCTTACGCCCGTTACGGCTCCGGTAAAGTGGCAGCGATGGGCGACAGCTCGCCGGCAGATGACGGGACAGGTAACCCAAACTGCGTGCTGTATAACGGATACCTGGGCGACGCATCGGGCAACCACCGCTTGCTGATCATGAACATGACCATATGGCTGGCAGGCAGGGTCGCAACCACGGCAGTAAGCACAGTGGCGGACGAAGCGCATATACGCGTATACCCCAATCCTGCGACGGGTACAGTTTCAATAGAGACTGATAAAACAATTACGCACCCAACCGTTACTGTCTACAACCTCTCCGGCGCGCGGGTATACGAGGAAACACGGACCCAACTGGATAAAAATGAGCAGCTTCGCCTCTCTCTTGAGGCAGGATTTTATGTGGTGAAAGTGGCTGGTGATGCAACGGTGGAGACGTGCAAGATCGTCGTGTACTAAGTAAGCGTATGAAAAGGATCATATCGGGTGTGCTGGTATTGCTGTCGTGGATGTGCTGCTATAATGCGCATGGACAAATAACTGTATCTGCTGACCAAACCGCACAAGCGCTGGCGGAACGGCTTGCGGGCCAGGGTGTGACCATTACCAATGCAGCGCTTACCTGCCCGAAACAGGCCAATGGCTTTTTCAGGATCACCAATAGCAGCCTGCTGCCCGACAGCGGCATAGTACTGACAACAGGCCGCGTGGCAACCCAGGGTATCAACTATGGCGTAAACGGATTCTCCATTTACCTTGCCAGCAACGACAATAACGTAGCCGGCGATGTTGAGCTGAATACACTCGCCGGGCAAGCCACCATAGATGCATGCAAGCTGGAATTTGACGTAGTGCCGAACGGAGACACCATCAAGTTTGACTATGTCTTCAGCTCAGAGGAGTATATGAATGCTGTATGCGGACCATATAACGACGCCTTTGCATTTTTCATTTCGGGGCCGGGAATTGCAGGCAGCGAGAATATGGCCCTGGTGCCGGGCACCAACATTCCTGTGACGATAAACAGTATCAATAATGGTGTGCCGGGCTCTGCGGGCAACATTATCCATTGCACAGAAATGGGCACGGGTGCGCCATTCACAGCCTACTATACCGATAACTCGTCGGGCTCTGTGCTGACACATAAGGGGCTGACACAAGCGCTGCAGGCGGTCCATGCGGTGAACCACTGCAGCGTCTATCACCTGAAACTGGTAATAGCAGATGCAGGCGATCCGCTGTATGATTCGGCTGTCTTCCTGCGGGCGGGCAGCCTGCAGACGGTGAGTTATCATGTAAGCGCCATAGGCCCAGTACATACCGACACATCATCCGTGTATTGCATCAAGGGTTGCTTGCCCGGCCGTTTTGAGATAAGGCGATCTATCATAAAGACGCAGCCGGAGACCATAAAGTTCGTCGCCGGGGGAAGCGCAGTGAGCGGCATTGACTATAGTGCATTTGCGGACAGTGTAGTGATACCGGCAAATGACTCTGCGGCAGAACTGATCGTAAACGGACTGCCAACGCCTGCAAATGGCGTGAAGACCGTAAAGATATTCATACTGTCGCCGAACCCATGCACCAACGCCAATAACATCATCGACAGTGCATCTATCGCCATCTACGATACGCTGCACATCAGCATTGCAACACCGGATACTGTTGTGTGCGGCAACGACAGCGTGCAACTGCGGGTGAACGGGCCGGATATACTGACCTATAGCTGGCAGCCGGCGCAGGACGTGAATGACGCAAACAGTAAGAACCCGGTCGCTATTGCTAAGGCGACTACGAGGTACACGGTCACGGCATCTATGCCTGGCAGTTCCTGCCCTATTGAAAGCGCATCGCTAGCGCTGGCTGTGCGGGCAACGCCGGAGATACTAATGGCGGCAGACACAACGGTTTGTTTCAATACGGTATTTCCGCTGAATGCTGTTACCGGGGAAAACGATCTGTACTACAGCTACTTATGGACAGGGCCCGCCGGATTTACATCGACCATGCCCGACCAGACCATAGACGCGCACGATGCGAAAGTCGCCGGACTGTATACGCTGAAGGTGACCAATGACACCAATGGATGCGCCAGCAGTGCGTCTGTAAAGGTGATGGTGAACACACCCCAGGCACCCCGAGTAGTATCGCCGGTGATCCTCTGTCAGAACAGAGAGTCGAAAGAACTGAGCGCTGTCGGCGACAGCATACTGTGGTACAATGCGGCCGGAGGTGATAGCAGCCCCTCGGCGCCATTTCCATCAACAAAGGAGCTAGCTGTATACGATTATTATGCAACGCAGATCGTGGGCAATTGCGAGAGCCCGAAGGCGGAGATAGAAGTAGAAGTAAAGAAATGCTGTGACGGCACCATCTTCATTCCAACAGCGTTTACGCCAAATGGCGACGGCAGGAATGATCGTTTTGAGCCGGTGGAGGATTATGGTTATTTCATCTACCGCATGTCGGTATATAACCGATGGGGACAGGCGGTGTTCTCGGGAACGAGCGGCGGATGGGACGGCAACTTCGGCGGCAATAGAGCTGATCCCGGCACCTACTTCTACTTTATCAAGTTCGGCTGTATACTGGGCGGAACCGAGGAACGGAAGGGAGAGGTGTTGCTGATACGGTAGATTTTCTGATTTGCTGATGTGCTTATTAGCTGATTAGCTGATGATTGTTGAATGAATATGTTGATTGGCTGATTAGTTGATCGGTCGCGAATTGCATAGCTGTATGCAGCACAATGACAATATCACAGCACGCGGAACAAGGTGTGGGGGCGACTGAACAGACACTTAATATTAACTTAACGAAAGGATAATTGAGATTAACACGGGCGGAGAGAAATTGAAAATACCTTGCACGCTAATTTGTGTCAGTACAGCACCATGAACAGCGGTAGAATAATCAAACATAGTCTTTGCCTTCTCTTTGCGATCAGCGTTTTACAATCAAAAGCCGGAAACAAAATAAAGATATACTTCAATCATCCTGTTGACAATGGCGTGTCGACCGGGATAAATGCTGTGGATGCCGGTGGCAGTGTGGCCGACACGATCGTTGCCTACATCAACAGATCGAAGTATACAATAGACATTGCCCAGTATGACTACAACCAAAGCAGCTACGCGAATATTGCCACGGCGATCAATAACGCATTTTCGCGCGGGGTGTCTGTAAGATGGATATATGATGGCAGCTCATCGAACACCGGGCTGACGTTGCTGAACGGGGGTATACATACCCTGGGAAGCCCCACCAGCAGCGCATACAGCATTATGCACAACAAGTTCGTGGTGATCGATGCCAATTCAACCGACCCGTCGGATGCAACAGTGATAACCGGATCGTTTGACTGGAGCTCCGAGCAATTCAATACGGATTATAACAATGCTGTGATACTGCAGGATTCGGCTATTGCACACGCCTATACCGCTGAGTTCAATATGATGTGGGGCGATACGGGGCAGGCTCCGAATATTTCCGCATCGAAATTCGGGCCTTTCAAAACAGACCTGGGCAGGCACAGTTTTACAATTGACGGGCATAATGTGGAATTGTACTTCAGCCCGTCGGACGGCACGAACACGCATATACAGGGGGCGATCAGCTCAGCAAATACGGACCTGTATTTTGGTATGTACACATTCACCGACAACAGCGATGCAACACTGATCGTATCAAAACATACAGGCGGAGTGTACGTGGCGGGTATCGATGACAGTTACAGCAATTCATACTCGCCGCACGGCACGTTCACATCGGGGCTTGGCAGTAACTTCAAAGTGTATAGCGGCGTGGGGATCTATCACAACAAGTTCATGATCGTTGACCCATCGGATATATGCTCGGACCCGCAGGTGCTGACCGGATCGCACAACTGGTCTGTAAGCGCAAATACTACCAATGACGAAAACACGATCATCATACACGATGATACTTCGGCCAACATCTATTACCAGTCGTTTCATGCGGACTTTGCCGGCATGGGAGGTACGCTGAGCACTATACCCGGCTGCGTAACGGCAGTACAGACAGCGGCAAACACGGAGAACGAACTTGCTGCTTTTCCGAATCCGTCGAACGGGACAGTTACGATAAGCTATCAACTGCCGGTATCGCAAAAGATGACGATAGCACTATACACGATCACCGGGCAAAAAATAGCGACGGTGGCAGACGGTGAGACGCAGGCAGCGGGACGCTATAACTACGAGTTAAAGATCGAGCAGGCCGGAATGTACTTTGTGTGTATGGACAGTGAACAAGGCCGCTTCATGCGAAGACTCGTAGTGGCGCAGTGATAAAGTTTACAATGCGGTAATATTAAAGTAACATGTATTCGGGTACTTTGCGGAAAGGTTACTTTGTTATGAAATTCCGCAAGTTTTACATCATACTCTTATCGTCCTGTTTTGTTCTTTCTTCCTTAAATGCTTATTGCCAATTAACAGTTACACCCAGTATGACGGCTGCGGTACTTGCCGCCAAGCTGGCCGGTCCGGGCATCACAATCACCGCTGCAACGCTGACCTGCGCGGCGGTGGCAAATGGTACATTCGTCTCAGTAGCCACACCACTTACAATAGACAGCGGCATCATTCTGACAACGGGACGAGCCATACAGGCTGCCGGAGCTGCATCCTTCCTGGCGAGCACGAGCAACGGGACGGCGGGAGACCCTGCGCTGACCGCACTTGCCGGAGCGACAACATATGATGCATGCACGCTGCAGTTCGATTTTATTCCGAACGGCGATACGGTGAGCTTCAACTACCAGTTCGGATCGGAGGAGTACAACAACTCGACATGCGGGCCGTATAATGACGCATTTGCGTTCTTCATTTCCGGCCCCGGAATAGTGGGCACACAAAATATGGCATTAGTACCCGGCACGACGATACCTGTGACTGTGAACAGCATCAACAGCGGTATTCCGGGCTCACCGGCCGCGCCCTACTTCTGCAATATAGCGAACTGCAATATCATGGGACCCGGGTCACCGTTCACCGCGTACTATTATGACAACACGGGCGGAACGCAACTGACATACAAAGGATTTACAAAGAAGCTTGCAGCGGTACATAGTGTGATACCGTGCAATACTTATCACCTTAAGCTAAGCATATGCGATGCAGGGAATGCACTTTATGACTCGGGCGTCTTTATTGAAGCGGGAAGCCTGAAAACAAACAACTTTCATTTTGACCATGTGGATTCAATAGGGCATACGATAAACGGCGTACCGAACACGATAGTGAAAGGCTGCAGCCCGGCTACGATAAAGATATTCAGCGCTCATGCTACGGGAGTAGCACAGACCGTACATTTTTCATTTGGCGGCACAGGCATACACGGCACGGACTATACTTCGCCTGACAGCGCCACTATAGCGGCGGGCGATACGAGTGTAGTAGTATCGATAGCCGGTATCCCCACCCCGCCGGGCGGCACCAAGACACTGGAGCTGTACCTGCTTTCACCATTCAGCTGCGGCATCGTGGACAGCATTTCCTTAAATATAATGGACACGCCGTCTGCACATATACTAACGCCGGATACGACGATCTGCCTGGGCGCATCCTTTATGATACGCGTGGCGGGGACCACTGGCCTGGGATATAGCTGGACACCGGCGGCGGGGCTAAGCAGTCCGACAGTGATGCAACCGATCGCATCGCCGGTTGCAACGACAACATATGTGATGAGTGCAACGCTGGCGTTATCGGGCTGCCCGGCAATAGTAAAAGATGTGAGCGTAACCGTTATTAATACGACGGTGACCATAGTGACGCCAAACACGACGATCTGCATAGGGGGAACTGTGAATCTGAATGTGACCGGCCCGCCAACGCTCAATTATAGCTGGTCGCCAGCTGCAGGACTGAGTGACCCGACGATACAGAACCCGATCGCCACGCCGACAGTCACTACCACTTATACGCTGCTGACAACGGCAGCGGGCGGATTGTGCCCAACCACAGAATCGGTAACAATAACGGTGAGTGTACTGAACGTAGCCATACTTACGCCAGACACAACGCTTTGCCGTGGCAACTCGTTCATGATACGCGTTTCGGGACCATCGGGACCGACTTACTCATGGCTTCCGGCTGCGGGACTGAGCAATGCATCGGTGATGGAACCGGTTGCCAGCCCATCTGTAACTACGACCTACATTCTATCTGCGACCTGGCCCGGCTCGGGATGCCCCGATGTGTCGGACAGTGTGAAGATAAATGTGATCGACGCTATCATACACCTGCTGAACCCAGACACGATCTTGTGTTACGGATCGTCGATAAACATCGATGTGACCGGCAGCCCTTCGCTGGCGTATAGCTGGACCCCCACAGCGGGCCTCAGCGACCCGACCTCACAAACGCCGGTGGCCACTCCGTCTGTGACGACCGTGTATGTGGTGACAGCGGTATCGGCCGGGAACATATGTGTATCGAAGGACACGCTTTACGTAGTGGTGGGCAATCCGGCAGCAACATTGCTGAACCCCGACACGATAATCTGCAAGGGATCATCTGTGCACATGCGCGTAGCCGGGAACCCGGAGCTAACGTATGCATGGTCGCCAATAGAAGGGCTGACGGACCCTTTTGCCATGGAGCCAATAGCATCGCCCACCTCAAAGACCACATATATGATGACCGCCACAGCACCGGGAACACCGTGCTCGATAACCAACGAGGTGACGATAGGCGTGACCGTAGCAAGTATGGAGCATGTAACGGTGGACCAGGTCATCAGGTATGGCAGCAGTGTGCAACTGAATGCCGACAGCGCACTGTTCTATACCTGGGCGCCGAACGACGGATCGCTGAGCAACCCGAACATCAATAACCCGATAGCACGACCGGAGGCGCCTACAACGTATACGGTAACCGGAATTGACAGTCACGGATGTATTTCCACAGCGTCTGTAAAAATAGACCTGATCTACCCGCAGATGTTCGTGCCGGATGCTTTCACGCCGAACGGCGACGGGCTGAACGACGTATTCAGAATGGGCAGCACGGGCTACTACAAACTGGTGGAGATGAGCGTTTTTAACCGATGGGGAAACATGGTGTACCACGCAACAGGCAGTGAAAACAAAGGTTGGGACGGCACCTACAATGGCGCGCCACAGGATATTGGAGTATATAACTACTTCCTGATCGCCAGCCGGCCAGATGGCACACTCGAGTCTTATAAAGGAACGGTAACACTAATCAGGTAGGCTATCGAAAATCTTTTTACAGCCGGCAAAGCCGTTTCCCCATTGCCGCGAATGTTATCTAATTATGAACTTTTTCCAAAGGTTCAGTTTTATGATGCCATCATTTATTTTCGTCGAATGAAGGCTGTCAGCGCTCACTTAATACTTCTTATTTTACTTGGCGTCCCGGCATTAGCACATGCCGAAAAATTTGATGAAGCCTTCTTCAGGGAAAACCTGCTGAAAAAGAATTATGCAATAGATACGGAAGCAGACGCCGTCATATTGTTTGAAAAAATGACCGTGCATGTGAACCCGCATGCCGGAGGCTACAATATGGAATACAACCTACACAGGATCATAAAAATACAAAAGACTGCCGGGCAGCAACTGGGAAACATAAAGACGGTGTATATCAATAACGAACGGAACTCATCGAGCATAAAATATGTGCAGGGGACGACTTACAACCTGTCGGGGGACAGTATCACCGAAGCCGGTCTTGACAAAAGTGCATATTACGATAAAAAGATCAGCAAGCACCACCATGAGCTGGCATTCGCGATGCCGTCGGTAAAAGAGGGCAGCATAGTGGAGTATGAAATGGACATTGTGACACCATTGTTCCTTGACATGCCGGAATGGGAGTTCCAGGGAAAACTTCCGAAACTAACGAGCGAGTACGAGATCTATTCTTCGCCGCAACTCCAGTACAGCGCAGTAATCCAGGGCATAAAGGAGTTTACAAAATACAGCAGCGCCAGGAAGGCGGAAAAGGAGGGCGCAACATCGTACACGGTGACCTCGGCAGGAATAGAGAATCAATACGTGGTGCTCTGGTGCCGCAAAAATATACCGGCGCTGAAGGAGGAACCCTTTATAAGTGATATAGAAAACTACAGGGAACTATTCCAACTGCAGATATCGGGGCATAACTACAGCGATGTAATATCAACATGGAAACAATTCAATGAAGACCTGTGGTATGATGAATATTTCGGTGAGCAGATCAAGAAAGCCAATAACTTCCTGAATACCGTTACGGATTCTCTAAGCCGACCTGACAAGTCGACGGAATATGCAAAGGCACGCAATATCTTCAATTTTGTGCGGTGCAATTTTGACTGTAACGACCATAGCCGT
>CAYNGS010000072.1:0-9406 GCA_964396625.1 uncultured Flavipsychrobacter sp. | reverse complement strand
AAAATATCCGGTACCCTAGTACGAGATAGTACCCCATACATCTCTTATGATCAGTTCATCGCCTTCTTTCAGTTGGTGTATCTGGTTTGTCACGCCATTATGGTCCGCGTAGCGTTTTATGGTGAACTCCAGGTAGAGGTATTCGTTCAGCGATGTAAAAGTGAATGGTCGCTTTTCTTTCTCCCATCCGGCTTTGTTTACAGACACTTCGGTTGCCTGCCCGGGTGCGAACGTATATCCTGCCGGCTTTTCAAACCTGAAGCTTTTCACATTGTGGGTTACTTCATTTATGGCCAGTATTTTTACAATGTGTCGCATATGTCTATGTATTTAACAGCCGGTGGAGCTCGCTTCGTTTATCCTCATTTAAGAATGCGCCATGGTAGCTGCTGGTGACTGTAGAACATCCGGTGTCCCTTACGCCCCGCGCCGCCACACACAGATGTTCCGCATTTATTATTACAGCTACATTTTCCGTGCCAAGAGCGTTTTTCAGGTATTCGGCGATCTGCACGGTCAGTCGCTCCTGTACCTGCGGCCGTTTTGAGAAACAGCCCACCACCCGGTTGAGTTTGGAGAGCCCGATCACAGTTCCGGCAGATATATAGGCTATGTGTGCCTTCCCGACAATGGGGACGAAGTGATGCTCGCAGCAGGAGAATAGCGGAATATTCTTTTCCACAAGCATCTCTCTATAATTATACTTGTTGTCAAACAATGTGATATCGGGCTCGTTTTCCGGCAGCAGGCCGCTAAAGGTTTCATTTACATACATCTTAGCCACCCGCAGCGGAGTGTCCTTTAAGCTGTCGTCTTCAAGGTCCAACCCAAGTATCAGCATTATATCCCTGAACTTCCTTTCTATTAACCTGATTTTTTCACCGGGGCTTAATCGTCCCGCTTGGTGGCTCAACGTATTGTCGATGATCATCCCGCGGATCAAATGCCTGTTCTGTTCTTTTTCGGTTTCCGTAATATTCATTTTTCAGAGATGATTAGTTGTTTTTTTTTAGGCCACTATTTTTATTACCCCTGCAACTTTCATAAATGAGGTTGGTTCTATCGGCAGCATTCCCTTGATGTTCGGGCCGAGGTAATTTGCCCGGTTGGTCAGTATATTGGTGAACTTATCGGCCCCGGCTGCAATTGGCACCAGGCCATATGTGATATTCAGTGTTTGCTGCAGTTGTTTTGTCGTTGCCATGATTTTTTATTTTCGTCGGTTATTTTCATTAGAGCGACATTTGCAGAAAAGGTTACAATAAAATAAGGCCCTAAGTTTTGTAACCTTTTTTACAAAAGATCATCTAATAATAGTTATTCATGGATACAACACAAGAGATCAATGCCGGACAGATGATCTCAGACGAAGAAGCCATCAGGAGGGTATTAGCGGGTGAAGGTCGCCTGTACGAGGTAATTATGCGCAGGTACAATGCGCGGTTATATCGCATCGGCATGTCCATTGTCAATAATGAAACAGAGGTAGAGGACATTATGCAGGTTGCCTACATTAAGGCCTACGAGCACCTGCATACCTTTAACCACAAGTCGGCGTTTGGTACATGGTTGACCAGAATACTTATAAATGAAAGTCTTTTGCACCTTAAAAAAAGCAAGCGGTATACCGCCATGGAATCAGATAACAGAACGAATCAGGTTGTCACAGCCGTCAGCAGCGAAAGCACACCCGCGAAGGCATTGTTAAACAAAGAGTTGGGCAGGATACTTGAGGACGCACTGATCCAAATACCGGAAAAATACCGGATGGTTTTCGTGATGCGTGAGATCGAGAATATGAGTGTTGCGGAGACTGTGGACTCGCTCAATATTTCGGAGGCTAATGTGAAGGTTCGCCTCAACAGGGCTAAGACAATGCTTAGGGACACCTTAAGTGACTATTATAAGAGTGATGGTATTTATGAATTTCATCTTACAAGGTGCGACAGGATCGTAAACAAAGTGTTTGCACGCCTGGGTATAGCTATCGTGCCGTGATCAATATCGTTGTGCCAGACCTGTTAATGACGGTTCACTTTTATTTAAGGCGACAGTAAGCTAACTTTGCGCCATGTTGCACAGCAAGCCGAAAGATGATAATTACCTGCATAAAGGGCTCAGAAAACAATTAGTGCAGGGCCTGCGGGAAAAAGGAATAAAAGACGAGCGCGTTCTTGCCGCAATTGAAGCTATCCCAAGGCATTTCTTTCTTGACCCTGCATTCGAGCGCAAAGCATATGAAGACAGGGCATTCCCGATAACAGCAGGACAAACGATTTCACAACCCTATACTGTTGCCTACCAGACCCAGCTGCTCGACCTCAAGAAATTTGACAAAGTGCTTGAAATAGGTACAGGCAGTGCATACCAGGCTTGCGTGCTTGCAGAGATGGGTATCACTCTTTTTACCGTCGAGCGTCAGAAGGAACTGTACGATTATGTGGGCAAGTTCTTTTTTATTGATAAATACCCCAATATCAAAAGGTTTTATGGCGATGGATTCGAAGGGCTGCCTTCTTACGCACCGTTCGATAAGATCCTCGTCACATGTGGCGCTCCCTTTATTCCACCGAAATTACTGACACAGTTGAAACCCGGTGGAATTATGGTGATACCCGTGGGCGAAGATGGCAAGCAGAAAATGTTGCGTATCACAAAAGATAAAGACGGGAATGTAATGGAAGAGGAGATGGGTGACTTTGCATTTGTGCCAATGTTGCAGGGCAAAAACAAAAATAACAAATAGCCTCCGACGGTATCGCTATTTTGCAGCAACCTTCTTCACTGTTTTTTTCTTCTTCGCAGGCTTGGCATTGTCCTTTCCTGTCTCGCCCTTTATGTGTAGCACATGCGCTTTAATACCGGCCGGTTCCAAAGCGTTCGATTGCACAAAGAGCTCGCACTTAAACGGCCCCGGTTTTTTGCCGGGTCTTACCAGGCAGGCCACGAACCCCTTTTGCTCGCCTTTCACTACCTCCCTGGTCCAGTCGGCGGTAATAAGCGCAGAGGATGTGGAAACGAACGTCATTTGAATGGGTGATATCCCGATGTTCTCGAACCAAAACGTATCTGCAACAGCGCGACCAGGGTTAACGACTCCAAGGTCATGTTGTTCTCCTTCCGGAAAGTAAAAACGCCCTTTTATTTTATCATTATTGTTCTGTGCACAAACCTGCACCACACCTGATAACAATAAAACGATCAATGACAATATCGGTTTCATGGCAGGCAAGATAATGAAAATATATAAAAAACAAAGGCTACGTGATGTAGCCTTTGTCTTATCAATTTCGTGAGCAGTTATTATTTTTTTACCTCGTCGCGCGCATCGCCTTTAATATAGATCGTGTAACGTTTGTCGCCGTGCGGATTGTTTACGGCATTTGATTGTATGTACACTTCCTTATTAAAAACGCCATGCTGCTCCTCTGTCTTTAACCCAAGCTGTATTTTGCCTTTCTGTCCGGGTAGGATTGGTGTCTTTGGCCAGTCCACATTCGTGCAACCACAGGAAGGGGTAACGTTCATTATGATCAGCGGCGTGTTGCCGGTGTTTGTAAATTCAAAGCTATGCATGGCCACCGGGCCGCGCTGCAAAATGCCGAAATCGTGGACGTCTCCGGCATCAAATTTTATCATTGCCCCTTCCGCTTTTGCCTGTGCGTGCAATTGTATGTTCAGGCCAAGGATGAGGCATAATAATGGGAAGAATAATTTTTTCATGAGGTTTGTTTTGCTGATAAGACTTGTGTTATTCTAAAATAGTTGGCCCAGGCCAACTATTTTAGAAATATATTAACGATAACCTTTGGCTAATTATTTTCCGGGTGCTGGCGGAGGCGTATTAGCTGGCGGGGTAGTTGTTTTTTCTGCTGGTTTTGGAGTCACAGTACCGGTGATATGCAACCTCATCGGATTTTGTACCGCGTTTGATGTGATGGTCACATCCTTGTTGATCATACCCTGGCGGCCATTTGTATTGTATGATACGTGAATCTTAGCTTTTTGTTTTGGCAGAATGGGTTCGTGCGGCCATGTTGGAACCGTGCAACCGCATGAGCCATGTGCTTCTGTGATCACTATTGGTTCTTTACCAACATTCTTGAATTCGAAATCATATTCGGCAAGCGGTCCTTCAGGCACAGTACCGAAATCATGAGTTTCTTCCTCGAATTTAAACTTACCCGCGTTAGGGTTTGGCGCCGGTGCCGGCGCTGCTTGCTGCGCTTGTGGTTGCACCTGCTGTGGGTTAGCAGTGGGCTGGGCCATGGCCGGATTTGGCGCCGAAGATGTAGTTACGGGTTTTTGATTATTCTGTGCACGGACAGCTGCTACACTTATAGTTAGGCAGAACAGAGTAATAAATACTTTTTTCATGAGCTTTTTGTTTGGTTAAAATTGTTGTGTGGTTAAAGTTTAAAATTCTTATTATTAGTTGGTTTTTATCATTGAGCTGTTTTCAGGAACCGACCCTGTAGGCGCTTTCTCCACATTGCCCTTAATGGTCAGCACCTTTGTTCCTGCGTTTGATACAACGGTAATGGTCTTTGTAAATGGCATTGGTTTTCCTTTTGTATGATAGGCCACTGCAATGGTTCCCGTTGCACCGGGAGGAACGGGCGCGTTCGAAAACGAAGGGACCGTACATCCGCATGAGGGTTGCGCCTTCTGAACAATGATAGGTTCCTTGCCGTTATTTTTAAAGGTAAATTCGCATGTTGCATCGGGTCCTTCCTGCACAGTTCCAAAGTCGTGAACCGCGTCGGTGAACGCCATATCGTCAGTTTTAAGAGTTGTTGTCGCCGCAGTAGTTGGCGTAGTGTTTGTTGTGCTGATTGTTTGAGGGTTTTCGTTGCTGGAAGCATCTTTCTTGTGTTTTTTCCCCTGCGCCATTACGACACCCACACACATGAACATTAAACCCATTGAAAGAATAGCCTTTTTCATTTTACTTAAATTTTTGCAGTTATAGAAACAAATTTAGTACCAAAATTCGAAAAATGTTATTTTTTTATTGTTAAAACCTTCAAAAAGCTATACAATCGTAGATTTGCACAATAAATGCTAAAACTTTTAGTAATACAAACTGCTTTCATTGGGGATGTTGTGCTGGCAACGGCCCTGATCGAAAAATTACGCCGCCATTATCCCGATGCCCAAATCGATTTTTTGCTTCGTAAGGGCAACGAAGGACTGCTGAAAGAACACCCGTTCATAACGGACCTTTTGATATGGGATAAGGCAAAACAAAAACAAAAGAATCTGTTCAGAATTGTGAGACAGGTGAGGAGGGCGCGGTATACGCACGTCATTAATGTACACCGTTTTGGTACCTCCGGTGTGATTACCTGGCTGTCTGGGGCAAAGTATAAGGCGGGGTTTGATAAAAACCCTTTTTCGTTTTGCTATACAAAAAAGGTCACGCACATTATCTCTGCGCCATATAGCGAAAACCCGGTGCACGAGGTGCAACGAAACCACCAACTGATCGCTGATATCACAGACGCAGACTACGGCTTTCCTAAACTCTACCCCACGAACAAAGACTATGACCTTATAAAGCAATACGCCGGGCGGCCTTACGTTTGCATCGCTCATTCGTCGGTATGGTTTACGAAGCAATTTCCTGCCGCGAAGTGGGAGGAACTCATCAGACAAATTCCATCGCAATACTACGTGTACCTGCTAGGTGCGCCGGCAGACAAAGCGACGGCCGATGTGATCATAAATGCGACCAGCCGGGAAAACGTGCAGAATTTGTGCGGAAAGCTGAATTTCCTGCAGTCTGCTGCTATGATGCAGGGTGCCGAAATGAACTACGTGAATGACTCGGCGCCCCTGCATTTTGCAACCGCCATGAAAGCGCCTGTAACGGCGGTTTTTTGTTCTACGGTTCCGGCCTTCGGATTTGGTCCGCTGCACAGTAACGGAAGGGTTGTGGAAATAAAAGAAAGACTTTACTGTCGCCCCTGCGGCTTGCATGGACATAAAGCATGCCCGGAAGGCCATTTTCGCTGCGCATTAGAGATTACCAATGATCAGTTGTTATGGTGGACTTCGAAGACGATATAAAAAACTGCGTAAAAGTGCTCCAGGATGGCGGAGTGATCCTCTATCCCACAGATACCGTATGGGGGCTGGGCTGCGATGCGCTCAATGAGACTGCAGTTGACAAAGTCTTTGCCATAAAGCACCGCCCGAAAGAAAAAAGCACCATCGTTCTGCTCGCTGAGGCCCGGGATGTACTGCAGTTTGTTGCCGCGCCGCCTCCGGATATTATATCCATTGTGGAACGCTTTGAGGTGCCAACCACAGTTATTTATGAAAATGGCCTTGGGTTCCCTGCAAGCGTCACAAACATAGACGGCAGCATAGCGATAAGGGTGACGACCGATCCGTTTTGTAAGGCCCTGATAAAGCGTTTCAGGAAGCCGATCGTTTCTACGTCGGCCAATATAAGCGGTCAGCCGTCGCCGGCCTTGTACCCTGCCATTGATCGGGCCGTTGTGAATGCTGTTGATTACTCGGTACGATACCGGCAGGACGACCTGGCTCGACGCGCGCCATCACGAATTGTGAGGATCAGCGACGATGGTCAATTAGAGATCATACGTGCCTGATGTGCCTTTGCAGATCAGTGAATAAAATTGGCGAAATGCACCGCTTACTTTACCACACACTTTCTGTCACGAGAAAAGCGTTTTTTGTTGTTTGTTCTGTCTTCGTCGCAAGCTCCCGGTACATAATTTTCCGTCGACAAGCCTGTTAAACAACCGATCAATATCATAGCTTTGCGGTTGGTTATGGATATCACCTGTACAAAGGAGGAACTTAAGTTATTTCAGCATATCGGGGAGGCAGCAGGAAAGAAGAATGTGGCCTGCTACCTGATAGGTGGTTTTGTGCGTGATAAGCTGCTGGGTAGGCCTACAAAAGACGTGGATATCGTCTCTACAGGTGATGGTATAGAGCTGGCCCAGGCGGTGGCGACGGGATTGCCTCATAAGCCCCAGGTCAATTTTTTTAAGAATTTCGGGACCGCACAGTTCCGGTATCACGGCTTTGATGTTGAGTTTGTTGGCGCCAGGAAGGAGTCGTATCTGTCGGATTCCCGGAAGCCAATGGTCGCACCCGGTACTATCCAAGATGACCAGCAGCGCCGCGACTTTACCATAAATGCCCTCGCTATAAGTCTTAACAGCGCGGACTATGGTTCGCTGGTCGATCCGTTCCAGGGCATCGACGATTTGGAACATAAAGTGATCCGCACCCCGCTCGATCCGGATATTACATTCTCTGATGATCCGCTCCGGATGATGAGGGCGATTCGCTTTGCCACACAGCTTCAGTTCACTATCAAGCCCGATGTATTTGAGGCGATAAAACGGAACCGGGAGCGCATTAGGATCATATCGCAGGAGCGGATCACTGATGAGCTCAATAAAATAATGGCGGCCGGGAAGCCATCGGTGGGGCTAGACCTGTTGTATAAGAGCGGACTGCTGAAGGAGTTCTTCCCCCAGTTAGTAGATCTGACCGGTGTGGAGATCATAGAGGGGAAAGGACACAAGGACAATTTCTACCACACGCTGCAGGTGGTGGACAACACCGCTGCTAAGAGCGACGACCTATGGCTGCGATGGGCCGCCTTGCTGCACGACATCGGTAAGCCGGCGACAAAACGCTATGAAGAGGGGCATGGGTGGACGTTTCACGGGCACGAAGTAGTAGGGGAGCGCATGACGCTGCGGATATTCAGACAGCTGAAGCTACCGCAAAACGAGAAGATGAAGTATGTGGCAAAGCTGGTGCTGCTGCACCTGCGGCCTATAAGCCTCACAAAAGAGGATATCACCGACTCAGCGATGCGTCGCCTGTTGTTCGACGCGGGCGAGGACCTTGAAGACCTGATGATACTTTGTGAGAGCGACGTAACCTCCAAGAACAAACTTAAAGTAAAACGATACCTTGAGAATTTTGAGTTAGTGAAGCAGCGGCTGCGCGAGGTGGAGGAGAGCGACAAAATACGCAACTGGCAGCCGCCCATCAGCGGCGATGACATTATGCGTATTTTCAATCTTACACCGTCGCGAAATGTGGGTATCCTTAAAACGGCGATCAGGGAGGCGATACTGGATGGCGAGATAGCCAACAATTATGAAGCTGCTTACAAGCTGCTGCTGGAAAGGGCAAAAGAGCTAAACCTGGAACCTGTCTAAATTTGGTTACTATGGCCAAGATAAGTGTTTTGAAAGGAGATATAACCCGGCTAAACGTAGATGCTATTGTAAACGCCGCGAACACTTCACTATTGGGTGGCGGAGGTGTTGATGGCGCCATACACCGGGCTTCAGGGCCTGAGTTGCTAAATGAATGCCGTGCCCTGAAAGGCTGCGAAGTTGGAGCAGCAAAGATCACAAAAGGCTATAGGCTGCCGGCGAAATATGTCATCCACACAGTTGGGCCAGTGTGGAATGGCGGCGGCAGCAACGAGGACGCGCTGCTGTATAATGCGTATTACAACAGCCTCGCCGTTGCAAAACAGAACCAGCTACGCACGATCGCATTTCCAAATATCAGCACGGGAGTCTATAGGTTTCCAAAGCAAAGTGCTGCTAAGATAGCCCTGCGCGCTGCAAGGGACTTTTGTAACACAAACGGTGCCGCGATCGATGAGATAACTTTTGTCTGCTTCGATGATGAGAATTACAGCCTATACGAATCACTGTTAAAATAAGCGCATGAACAACCGCCAGCTTTTCCAGCAATATTTAGCGCAGACATCTCCTTCGCCGGTGGGGATTGAGATCGTGTCTGCTGAGGGTAACTACCTGTTTGATGTAGGCGGCAATAAGTATCTTGACCTGATAGGCGGCATAAGCGTATGCAATATCGGGCACAGGCACCCCGCAGTAGTTAAAGCCATAAAAGCACAGGCGGACGCCTATCTGCACGTAATGGTGTATGGTGAGCTGGTGCAAAGCCCGCAGGTAAAATATGCCGAACTGCTGGCGAAGCACCTGCCCGCAAATCTCAGTTGTGTCTACTTCACTAACTCAGGCACAGAAGCTACCGAAGGCGCTCTGAAGCTTGCGCGACGGGCTACCGGCCGCACGGATATTATCAGTTGCAACAACAGTTATCACGGTAACACACTTGGCGCGCTGAGTGTAATGGGCGGCGAGTATTGGCGAAGTGCTTTCCGGCCTCTCGTGCCGGGCGTCTGGCACTATGACTTTAACTCCGAAGCACTGCCCGGTGCCATAGACGAACATACTGCCTGCGTGATCATTGAGACAATACAAGGTGAAGCAGGTGTGATAGAGCCCGAGGGCGCGTGGCTGGCGGCCTTGCGCGAGCGATGCACCGCTACCGGCACGTTGCTGATATTTGACGAGATACAGTG
>CAYNGS010000071.1:0-9413 GCA_964396625.1 uncultured Flavipsychrobacter sp. | reverse complement strand
GCGATCCGGGTGGCGGCTCAGTTGCACCCGCTGCCAGGGTGTAAGATTTTCATATATCTGCGACCTGGTCTTTTCAATGGCGGCTTCAAGTTCCAGTATACCATTGGTGACGTCTGCCTTTCCCTTGGCAGACATTTCCTTCAGTTTGTGAACCTGTGCATACAGTTCTTCAAGCGGCTTTTCGAAATCCAGAAATTGCATAAATGTTAGTTAGGATCACAAAAGTAACGATAATAAACACAAATTTAACGCGGTTTTCCGCATTGTATAACACAAAAGTACAATTAATTTTTTATTATTTTATTTTATTTAGATGTTATTTTCAATTATGGGCGGAATTTATACATATATACCTGCGAATGCGCGTTTTTCGGGCAAGTGAGTGGTTATTTTGTGTGAAACATCTGTTCGAGCATACTGAATAGCTCGGGGTGGTGTTCCTTTAGTTGGCCCGGCCGCTCGAAGAAATACTCGGATACCACGGCAAAGAATTCGGCATCGTTTGTGGCGCCATAGAGGTTTATGTCTGAGTGATTGCGGGTTTTCATCTCTTTGATGGTTTCATGCATCCTTGTCACCCAGGGCAGGATATAGGGTTTTGATAACAGGTATTCGGGTACGCCGTCTGTGGCCCCATCGGCCTTGTCTACAAGGTGTGCAAATTCATGTATGGCCGTATTTTGTCCATCTGTGGGGTTTTTGAAAGACGCGCGTAGCGACGGTTGTGAGAGGATCATTTCGCGATGCAGCGCGCCGTCGCCCACCATGCCGAGCACATTGCGCTCACCGCTATCTGTGCTGTATTCGCGGTTGAAGGTTCCTTTATACAGCAGCACTTCCGATAAGTTGTTGTAACGCCAGTCGGGAAATGCGAATATAGGGATGATAGCGCCGGAGGCAACGAGCACCCGGTCCACGTCATCTATGTTAATATCGATGCCGCGCACGGCGGTATTGGAAAGGAAGTCTTTTACACGTGCTTCGAAAAGGGCCTTCCCTTCCGTACCGAGGTTGTTGTAAAACGCTACGTTTGCAGCCAGTAGTTCGCGTATTTTTACAGGCACTATGTAGTTACCCGTATTCTTTTGTCGCGATCTGTAAAAAAAATAGCTGACAGCTACAATAATAATGATGCTGATGACGAGGCCGGCTCCCATAGATATAAAGGTCGGGGATAAAAATCAAACCAGCTTTATTTCCAATCTCGCTCCTAATTCGGCGAGTTCCTTTACCACCGAATCATGCAGTGGAATACCCGACACTCTGCGTTCTTTCTCGGCAAGCCGTTCAGGATCGCCGGGGACCAATACTTCGGTGTGGCCGGGGGCCGGCTGGGCCGTGCGGAAACGCGTGATCCAGTTGTCCATATGCTGTTTGAACTCAGAAGCAGGGCGAAAGGCATCTATGCGCATCGCACCGAAAAAATGACCGAGTCCCTTGCCCGGCATATTTTCCGGCATGGGCACATAGGCCGGAAAAGGCGGGGCCCACGGGCCATAGCTTGCTCCGCTCAGCACGGCCGAGAAAATATCGACGATGCTGCCCAGCGCGTAGCCTTTGTGGCTGCCTGTTTCGTAAGCGCCACCGAGGGGCAGCATTGCGCCGCCCTCCTTTAAAATATGAGCGTTGCTGGTGGGATGCCCGCTCTTGTCCTGCACCCAACCCGACGGTGTGTTTTTATTTTTGCGCTGCAGTATTTCCAGTTTGCCGTTCGATGCCGTAGTGGTGGCAAAGTCCGCCACAAAAGCTGGCTGCCCGCCGGCTGGTATGGCGACAGCGATGGGGTTGGTGCCCAGCATGCGCTCTGATGAAAATGTGGGCGCGACAAGGGCGCTGGCGTTGGTCATGGCAATGCCTATCATGTCGTGCGGCAGCGCCATCATGGCATGATAGCCTGCTATGCCAAAGTGATTACTGTTGCTCACGCTTACCCAGCCGGTGCCGCACCGTGTAGCCTTGTCAATTGCCAACTGCATTGCATATGGCGCCACCACCAGCCCCAGCCCGGCATCGCCATCCACAGTGGCGGTAGAAGGTGCCTGGTGTATGATCCTGATATCCGGGTTGGTATTGATGCGGCCTTTGTCTTTCAATCGTACGTATCCTATGAGACGGGCAACGCCATGAGAGTCGATGCCGCGCAGGTCGGCAGACAATAAAACTTCGGTAGCAAGTTTGGCGTCTGCGTCGGAACAGCCAATTGAAAGAAACACCTTGTATGTAAAATCGCTTAGCTGCTGGTAAGAAAATAATTGTGGCATGCCGCAAAATAACGAAAAGGGTTCAACAAGAATTTTACCTTAAGAAATGCCTAATGAATGAACGACGGTTTATCAATTACTGATAGTGAAATCGCAAGGAGATAATCTCGATCAATTTGTTACCTAAGACCCGGGTAAACCAAACGATGTTCTTTAGATATGCGCCTGGACCAACAGCCTGCGAGGTCATATTTTAGAGCTTCCGGCTTACCGATTCCCGAAAAAGGAGTTTTTTCTATGGAAGAAACGAGGGCGGAGATTTTACTCATTATATTTCTGTCTCCCGATTTTTTCCAATATTGAATATCATCCAGCGCTTCAGGAGAGTACATTATTTCCACAAGTCTGCAGTTTTTATGCTCTTTCCTTTTCCCTTATTTAACTGCGTAATACTATTGGCCAGGTGTTCGCGGTTAGCTTTAGTAGAAAGTAGGTAAGTGGTTTCATCCTTTGCCGCAGATTTTTTGAGCAGAGTTTTTACTTTTTTTAAGGTTTCCTTGCTTTCTGTATTGAGCAGCAATTGCATTAACTCCAGTTTTTCCGCCTGTGTGTTCATGGTGTAAATTTACGCAGATATTTCAATTTGAAAAGTTAAGTATAATTAAGTCCTATACTAACGATATGCATGACTTATGACCGGCCGCTAAAAGGCAATATTAGCCTGAACTTCTCTCGTGTATTTGTTTCTGTACTGCAAAGGCGATAAGCCAGTGATCTTTTTAAATGTGGTGCGGAATGCCTTGGGGTCTGAATAGCCAACATTATAGATGACTTCATTCACATTGTCCCGAACTGACTCGAGACTCATTTTTGCCGCTTCAATTTTCACACGCTGTATGTACTCGACAACAGTATTGGAAGTGGCTTTCTTAAACCTGCGCTCAAAGTTGCGCCTTCCCAGCGCCAGCATCGAAGCCAACTGATCTACGGTGATCTTTTCCTGGAAATTAGATTCTATAAACTCCTGGGCACGAATTACTTCCTTGTCCTCATGCTGTTTCTGGCCCTTGAACATAATAAACGGCGACTGGCTGCTGCGGTCTATGTCGATAACAAAATACTTGGAAGTAAGTATTGCCATTTCACGATCCACAAATTTTTCTATCAGGTACAGAAAGAGGTTCCAGTAAGATGTGGCTCCGCCGCTTGTATAAATGCCGTTTTCTTCAGTAATAATTCGCCCTTCCACCAGGGTGACCTCGGGGAACATTGTTCTAAAACTATTTGCATGCATCCAATGCGTGGAGCACTGCTTGCCGTTAAGCAGGCCAGTTGAGGCGAGGAAGAAGGCGCCTGAACAGAGGCTCACTACTTCTGCACCTGCAGCATGCTGCCTTATGATCCACGGCACAAACGCTCTGTTTTTTTCGATGATCGACTGAAACTCGCTGCCGATAGGCGGTACAATAACAAGGTCCGTCTTCTTAACATCGCCAAGTAAGGCATCGGTATGCACTGAGAATGACCGCTTCTGCAACCTGATCTCTTTTGAAAGACCCACTAGTTGCACATCGAATATTGGCTCGCGGCCGGATGCCGTTAAAAAATCATTCACAGCGGTAAACATAACCCTTGGGTCGTCTATACCGGCAAGTACTGCATCTTCTGGAACAAGGATCGATACGTGTTTCATGTTGGAGCTATTGTCGTTTATGCCGCAGGATGCAGGCCTTTACTTCATCAATGTTATTCAGTCCCCGTATCTGAACTCCGTTGTATGGTATCATGAAGTTGCGGGCCGGGATTTCACACCTCGCAAAAATAGGGAAATAAAATGTCGGAATCAACCCTATATCAGTCGGTATGTACCCTTTGGGTCGCAAATAGCAGGCGTAATTTTGTGTCTTGATTTTACCCCATCTTATCAACTGCTAAAAATTGACAAATGACAAAGATCAACGCTTACCTCGCCTTCAAAGGAAACTGCCGCGAGGCCATGACTTTTTATAAAGCATGCATAGGTGGAGAGCTGACCATGCAAACTATTGTGGGATCGCCCATTGAAGCAGATTGCCCGCCGGAAATGAAAAATATGATATTGCACGCCAGGCTAACGAAGGGAGAACTGTCGCTCCTCGGCTCAGATATGTCTGAACAGGGCCAAAGTATTGTAGGCAATGTTCTGTCACTTTGTCTCAACTGCAGCAGCGACGAAGAGGTGAACCGCTTTTTCGCACGGCTCTCAGAAGGTGGGAAGATAACGGATCCGCTGTCGGTTAAATTTTGGGGTGCTACTTTTGGGGTGCTAACCGATAGGTATGGCACCAGGTGGATGCTGGTATATGATAAAAACCAAAAATAAATATTGTATTATTACTTCAAAAACTCTGATAAAATGAAGATCATAAAAAGAATTCTAATCGTCATTGCGATCATCATCGCTATCCCGCTGATCGTTGCATTGTTTACAAAGAGCGATTATTCAGTTGAGCGGGAAGTAACGATCAACAGGCCGAAACAAGATGTATTCAACTACATTAAACTCGTTAGAAACCAGGTGAATTACAGCAAATGGTCTAAGATGGACCCCGAAGCAAAGATGGATTACAAGGGAACAGATGGCACGCCCGGCTTTGTGGCATCATGGGACGGCAAAAAGTCCGGTAAGGGAGAACAGGAGATCACAAACATAACAGACGGAGCGAGAATGGACCTTGGCCTGCATTTCATAAAACCAATGGAAGGGCGGGCAAACGCATACATGGTCACTGAGGCTGTGAATGCCAATCAAACAAAAGTGAAATGGGGCATGAATGGCAAAATGGCCTATCCAATGAACTTTATGCTTGTGGTAGCAAGCATGGACAAAATGCTTGGCGGAGAGCTGCAGGAAGGGCTGGACAACTTGAAAGTGTTGCTCGAAAAACAGTAAACGATCACTGGCAACGACGAGATTAACCCTGGCATGGTAGAAGTATTTAAAACAGATGTACACAATGAAGATCGTGCGATAATGCTTTTGTCGGTATTGTCGCAGCGGTTCCCATCGCACCGGATCAACTTCGACCTGGAAGACTGCGACCGGATATTGCGAGTGGAAGGACTGAATATTTTACCGGAAAATATTATTAGTGTGCTTAACGCGTATGGTTATCAATGTCTGATCCTCGATTAAGACGGACAATGCTGGCCGCCTAAAAAAAATTTGCCAAAAATTTTGTGCAACCAAAAGGTTTCATATATATTTGCAACCAAAAGGTTTCATATTCTATGAGAAGAGACGTATTCCAGGCGATAGCCGACCCGACAAGAAGAGAGATCCTGAATATGATAGCTTATAGATCGCTTAATGTGAATGCCGTGGCAGAAAACTTTGATGTGAGCCGTACTGCTATCTATAAGCATATTAAAATACTGAGCGAGGCCGGTATGGTTGTTATGAAACAACAGGGTAGGGAAAGATACTGTGAAGCCAGGCTTGAAAAACTTAATGAAGTATCGGACTGGGTGGAACAATACAGGGAATTCTGGAACAGAAAGCTGGATTCTCTTGAGGCATACCTGGAAGAATTACAATCTAAAAACAAATCTCAAACCAAAAAGACAAAACATGGCAAAAGAAAATTACCCCGATAGCGGCGTTGCTGCGAGCGATATTGCTGATCGTGAAATAATCATCTCGCGGCTTATAAACGCACCGCAGGCACTTGTGTACGAAGTTTGGACCGACCCGGCACACATAGAAAAATGGTGGGGGCCTAACGGCTTTACAACCAAGGTGCATGAAATGAATGTAAAAAAAGGTGGCATCTGGAGATCGACGATGGAAGGATTCGGTATGAGTTTTCCAAACAGGGTAGATTACCTGGAGGTGGTGAAGCCTGAGCGGCTGGTCTACACCCTGGGATCCGGTGAGCCGGGTGATAAGGAAGCCTTTCACGTTACAGTAACGTTTAGCAAGCAGGGAGACAAAACACTGCTTACGATGCGTTCATTGTTTAATACTGCCGCACAGCGCGAAAGGGTTATCAAAGAGTTTAAGGCTATTGAAGGTGGCAACCAGACCCTTGATCGTTTTGAGCAGCAGCTGGCAGAAATATCAACTGCGCGGGAACAGGTGTTTACACGCGAGTTCAATGCACCGCTGGAACTGGTATTTAAGGCGTGGACGGAGCCTGAGCGCCTTGCGCAGTGGTGGGGCCCCAAAGGGTTTAAGCTGGATGTCGCGAGAATGGAACTTCGTCCCGGTGGGATGTTTCTTTATCGTATGAGCTCACCAGAAGGATTCGAGATGTGGGGCAAGTTTGTATTCGAGCAGATCGATGCACCGGGGCGCCTTGCTTTTATCAATTCTTTTTCTGACAAAGACGGGAATACCACTCGCGCGCCATTCAGCGCAGACTGGCCATTGGAAATATACAATATACTGACGCTTACTGAGTCAGCTGGAAAGACCATGCTGACGCTTCGTGGCTGGCCAATAGATGTAAATGAGACCGAACTCCGCACTTTCAATGCGGGCAGGAGCTCCATGCAGCAAGGTTTTGCCGGAACATTTGAACAGCTGGATGCATACCTGGCTGCTAATAACAAGTAGGAACCTTAAAACAAAAACATTAAAAAATGGAAACGAAAAATATCAAAGAAGTTACACTCACACGCGTACTTAACGCTCCGCGGGAGCTGGTATTTAAATTATGGACAGACCCGAAGGAGCTGGCAAAATGGTGGGGGCCGCATGGGTTTGAGAATCCGGTGTGTGAGGCCGACGCAAGGCCCGGGGGAAAGATACGCATTAATATGCATGCGCCGCAAATGGGTTTTCCCAACCACTGGATGAGCGGGGAATTTCATGAAGTAGTGGCGCCGGAGCGACTGGTGTTTACGTCGAAAGCATTTGAAGACGAACATGGCAATGCGAAACTGGAGGTGTACAACACGATCACCTTCGCCGATGAAAATGGTAAGACGAGACTTACGGTGCACGCCGCTGTGAGAAAAGCCGCACCGGAAATGGCGCCCGCACTTGCAGGCATGGACACTGGCTGGAGTCAAAGCCTCGAGAAACTTTCAGACCTTGTAACTGCGCCCTTGACCGTTGAGCGGACCCTTCACGCGCCGATGGAAAAAGTGTGGCAGGCGATCGCAGATGAACACCAGATGCGGCAGTGGTATTTCGACCTGCCCGGATTCAGGCCGGAAGTAGGGTATGAGTTTGAGTTTTACGGAGGCAAAGATCCAAATAATCCTTACCGCCACCTGTGTAAAATAACAGAGGTGATACCTGGCCGGAGATTGGCTTATAGCTGGCGGTACGACGGCTATGAGGGAATCTCGTTTGTGACATTTGAGCTTTTCAGCGAAGGCGAAAATACGCGACTGAGGCTGACGCACAGAGGTCTGGAAACCTTCCCGGCGAACAATCCTGATCTTGCAAGGCACAACTTTGAAGCAGGTTGGAACAGTATTATTGGTACATCATTGCCCGAGTTTTTAAAAAAATAGTTGAATCATAACTGAATCAAAAAAAACAATTTTATGAGAAAAATAAAGATCATGTACTGGATATTCACGGGTTTGTTTGCAGCGCTGATGTTGTTTTCGGCGGTTCCGGATGCCCTCGTTGTTCCGGATGCAGTAACTTTTATGGTCAAGCTGGGATACCCGGTTTATATTATTCGTTTCCTGGGTATTGCGAAAGTGCTCGGTGTGGTGGTCATACTGATTCCCGGTTTCCCGAGGTTAAAAGAATGGGCCTACGCAGGCTTGTTTTTCGACCTTATTGGCGCTACCTACTCAATAATCGCTATAGGCACGCCGGCGAGCGGGTGGGGACTAATGTCGATTTGGTTTGTAATGCTGTTTGGCTCGTATATCTTTTACCATAAGAAGCTGGCGGCAAGTGCAAACAATCTTTCGTAACCATTTTGCTATGATAGAGGTATTCAAAACAAATGTGCATCAGGAAAAACAGGCCAAAGCGCTGGTTGCGTTAATGCGTCGTCATTTTCCAAAGCGCAGGATCAATTTTGATCTGGATGATTGCGATAAGATATTACGAATAGAAGGGCCGGAATTTGTTCCTGAAAAAGTCAGGACTTTTATTGTCAACATGGGCTTTGATTGCGATGTGCTTGAGTAGAAATCAAATGAACGTTAGAGCTTGTTCCCGCAGATTCTTATTGCCGACGATGACTGCGTGGTGGAAGAGAATGAACTTACTCCCTATAATCCCGGAATCGCATATCAAACAGGAATTCCTTATCGGTTAAGGTCTGGAGAAAGGCGATAATGTCTTTCTTATCGTCAAGCTTTAGCCTCATGGGTTTGCGCAGTTCTTTGGCCAGGCTCGGGCTTTGCACTACTCCGTCCGTGTAATGGTCCAGCACCTCCATCAGCGTACGGAACCGGCCATCGTGCATGTATGGGTATGAATTTGCCACGTTGCGCAGCGACGGCACCTTGAATTTCATAGAATCGTGAAAATCGTTAGTGATATGCTGCCTGCCCATGTCGTTAAGCTCCGTATCAATGGGCAGGCCGGTGTTCTGAAACGAATTGTTGGTAAATAGTGGCTCGTTATGGCAGGATTCACAGTTCTTCCGAAATAATTTCAGTCCGTGCACCTCCTGCTGGTTCATTTCGCCACCTGGCTCGTTTCGTATGTATTTATCGTACCTGGAGTTGAACGATTCGAACATGACGGTGAACTGCGCTATCGCTTTCAATATTCTTTGACCCGTGACTGTGCTGTCGCCAAACGCAAGAAAGAAACGGGCACGATAGGCTTGCGATGTGTCCAGTTTCCTGACAATATTTTCCAGCGTGTTGTCCATTTCTACCGGATTGGTAATGGGCGACAGCGGCTGCACCTCGAGGTTATTCACGCCGCCGTCCCACATAAAAGACGTATTCCACGCGAGGTTAAACAAGGTGAGCGAGTTTCTTTTCCCTTTCAGACCGTTAATGCCGTGACTCAGCGAGTGGTCTACATGTGTAAAGCCAGACCATTGGGTATGACAACTGGCGCAGGACGTTGAACCGTCGCGGGAGAGAATAGGATCAAAAAACAGTTTCCGCCCGAGCTTGAAACCATCGACCGTAAGTTTGTTTTTTGAAAAATCATATACGGGTTTTGGCCAGCCGTCCGGGATCACAAAATTTATCTCGTCCTGCTTTGTCGCAAAAGCCGAAATGATCAGGATGATCGCG
>CAYNGS010000070.1:0-9426 GCA_964396625.1 uncultured Flavipsychrobacter sp. | reverse complement strand
TTAATGAGGCTTACCCAGGAAATGAAGACAGCAGGAAAATTAATGTTGAATTAATACCAGGATAGAGAAACTAAAATAACAAATGCAGTTTACAGCACAACAAATAGCCACTTTGATAAAGGGGAAGCTGGAAGGTAATCCCGATGCCAAAGCAAGCAGTGTAGCGAAGATAGAAGAAGCGGAGGAAGGCTCATTGTGCTTTTTATCCAATTCGAAATATGAGGAGTATCTGTATACCTCTAATGCTTCCATTATTATCGTTAATGAGTCATTTGAGCTAATCAGGCCGGTGAAGCCGACCCTGATAAGAGTTGAGGATGCCTACAGCAGCTTCGCGTTCCTTTTGGACAAATACAACGAGATCATTTCGGGGGCTGCGAAAACGGGGATAGAGCAGCCATGCTATATTTCGCCGACCGCGAAAATAGCGAAGAATGTATACATCGGCGCCTTTACGTATATTGGTGAGCATGCGGTGATCGGCAGCGGAGGAAAGATATATCCGGGTTGCTATATTGGCAACAATGTGACGATCGGGGACAATGCAAAAATATATTCAGGTGTGAAGATCTATGACGAATGCCACCTGGGAAATGATGTGGTGATACACTCCGGTACTGTGGTTGGGGGTGATGGATTTGGATTTGCCCCGCTCACAGATGGTACGTATAAAAAAATACCGCAGATAGGCAATGTGATCATAGAGGATGATGTGGAAATAGGCGCTAACACAACTATAGACCGGGCTACTATGGGCTCCACTGTCATCAGAAAAGGCGTAAAGCTGGACAACCTGATACAGGTAGCACACAATGTGGAGATAGGCGAACATACAGTAATAGCTGCGCAAACCGGCATATCGGGGAGCACAAAAGTGGGGAAAAATTGTGTGATAGGCGGACAAGTAGGGATGGTGGGGCATATACATATTGCAGATGGCACCAAGATCAACGCTCAAAGCGGTATATCGAAGTCCGTGATCAATATGAATACCACAATTAACGGGAGCCCTGCATTTGAGTATAAAAGTTCGTTGAAAAGCCAGGCAATTTTCAGAAATTTGCCCGTCCTGCAGCACCGGTTGCAAAAACTAGAGGAGACGGTGCAGGAACTCACTTCATTATTGAGCACACAAAACCTTGAGTATAAAAAGTGAATGATGACATTTTAACTATTTCAGAAGGCAGGAAAAAAACGGATTCTTTGCACGAAACAAATACCAGTCAGAACCAACAGACGCTAAAAGGATCAGTAACCCTGCAGGGTGTGGGACTACATACGGGCGAAAAAGTAACGATGACCATGCGGCCGGCAAACCCCGGCTTTGGCATCCGTTTTCAGCGTGTGGACCTGCCGGATAAGCCTATCGTAAAAGCCGATGTGGATTTTGTAACAGACACGTCGCGCGGCACGACAATAGAAGCTAATGGTGCGCGCGTAAGCACTATAGAGCATACGCTTGCGGCACTGGTAGGTCTTGGAGTGGACAACCTGCTGATAGAGATGGACGGCCCGGAAGTGCCTATCCTTGACGGGAGTTCGCGCCAGTTTATGGAGGCTATAGAAAGTGTGGGCGTACTGGAGCAGGAGGCAAAACGCATCGTGTACTCCATCGACAGCAACATCCATTACTACGACCCTGTGAAGAATGTGGATATGCTGGCTGTGCCTTCCACCAATTACCAGATAACGACACTGATCGATTTTAATTCGCCGGTTCTTGGCACGCAACATGCATCGCTGAAACATATCGGCGAGTTCAGGGAGGAGATAGGCCCATGCCGTACATTTTGCTTCCTGCACGAACTTGAATACCTGCTGGATAACAACCTTATTAAAGGTGGCGACCTGAGCAACGCCATTGTAGTGGTTGATAAAGTAGTAAGCCAGGAAGAACTGAACCGGCTGGCCCTGATATTCAACAAACAAAAGATCGAGGTAAAGTCGGAAGGCATCTTAAATAACGTGCAGCTTCATTTCACCAATGAGCCGGCCCGTCATAAATTGCTGGATGTGGTTGGCGACCTTGCGCTTGTAGGGCACTCGATAAAGGCGCATATCATTGCCAGCAGGCCCGGCCACGCCACAAACGTTGAGTTTGCCAAAAAGATAAAGCAGTACATAAAGAAGAACAAGCACCTGTCTGACGTGCCACATTACGACCCGTCGCAGCAGGCAATATACGATATTACGCAGATCACGAAGGCGTTGCCTCATAAATTCCCGTTCCTGTTCGTTGATAAGATCATCGAACTGAGCGATAACCATGTGGTTGGCGTAAAAAATGTGACCTTCAACGAGCATTTTTTCCAGGGGCACTTCCCGGGAAATCCGGTGATGCCCGGCGTGCTGCAGATAGAAGCCCTGGCGCAGACAGGAGGCATATTGGCGCTGAACAACATCACTGACCCTGAGAACTATGATACCTACTTCCTGAAAATAGATAAAGTACGTTTTAAACAATTGGTACGCCCGGGCGATACGCTCATCCTGAAACTTGAATTACTGAACCCGATCCGCCGTGGTATATGTGAAATGAGAGGAACAGCGTATGTTGGCAATAAACTTGCTACCGAGGCGGAACTGGTAGCGCAAATTGTAAGAAAAGACAAAAAATGATTCACCCGCTTACATACGTCCACCCGGACGCCAAGATAGGACCCAACGTCAGCATTGACCCGTTTACCACTGTGCATAAAAATGTAGAGATAGGAGAAGGCACCTGGATAGGCTCAAACGTGACCATAATGGAGGGCGCGCGCATAGGTAAGAATTGCCGCATTTTTCCAAGTTCTGTAATATCGGCCATACCCCAGGACATGAAGTTCAAGGGAGAAGATACTACCTGCGTTATAGGCGACAACACCACCATTCGTGAATGTGTGACGATAAACCGGGGCACCGTGGACCGTAATATGACCAGGATCGGCAATAACTGCCTGATAATGGCATATACGCACATAGCCCACGACTGCGAGGTGGGTAACTATTGCATTTTTTCGAACAATACAACGCTGGCCGGCCATATTGTGGTAGGCGATAACGTGGTACTTGCAGGCCTTACAGCCGTGCAGCAGTTTGTGCGCATAGGTTCTTATGCATTCGTGACCGGTGGGTCGCTGGTAAGAAAAGACATACCACCTTACGTAAAGGCAGCACGCGAACCACTGTCTTATGTTGGTGTGAACTCCGTGGGGCTGAAACGCCGGGGTTATTCTATTGATAAGATCAACCAGATACTGGACATATACCGCATTCTTTTCGTGAGGGGATACAATGTGTCGAAGGCGCTCAGTATTATAGAGACCGACCTGCCGGTGTCTGACGAAAGAGATGAGATCATTTCTTTTGTGCGCGAAACGGGAAGAGGCATAATGAAGGGTTACATCCGCCGTCACAGCGAGGATATGCCGTAGGGAACTCAAAAGTTAAAAGTTGAGACCAAAAAACTGCTTTTATTCAATTTTCTATCTTTTACTTTTTGGTTTTGACGTTTTACTTTTAGTTCAAAATGAAGATATCCCTTGAGCATATCAGCAAACGGTTTCAGAAGCACTGGATATTTAAAGACATCAATTATACTTTTGCCGCTCCACAGGCTATTGCGTTATTGGGCCCTAACGGCTGTGGAAAATCAACTTTGCTGCGCATCATAGCTGGCATGCAGGCTCCTTCGACAGGAAAAACACGATTTTACAACGATGACCGCGAACTAGTCGCGAATGAAGTGTTCGAAAGCATCAGTTTTTGCGCCCCCGGCATGGAACTGGTTGAGGAACTTACACTAAGTGAATTCTTCGATTTTCATTTTTCTTTTAAACGTACGCTACCCTATCTTACGACCGAGGATATAGTGAAACTAACCGGGCTACAGGATGCCGCTGACAAACCTATTGGGGATTATTCATCGGGCATGAAGCAACGGGTGAAACTGGCGCAGGCGATATTTGCAGAGACACCGGTATTACTGCTTGATGAGCCCTGTACCAACCTGGACCAGCAAGGTGTAGAGCAATACAAGGGATGGATGGACCAATATGCCACAGACAGGCTGGTAGTCGTAGCCTCCAACGATCCGAGAGAATATTTCTTTTGTACGGAGCAACTAGAAATTGAAAAGTATAAATAATTACCTTTGCAGCTTTATTCGCAGGCCTCGTAGTACAATGGATAGTATAAGAGTTTCCGAAGCTCCAGATCCAGGTTCGATTCCTGGCGAGGCCACGATAAATGAGAGCGGAGAAATAGAGCGGGAGCACCGCCTTTCTCCGCTCTTTTTTTTGCCCCGCCCAACCACAATAACTTTCAGCTATGGGCGTAAGGCTTTCGTTCAGCTCCTATATGCCGGGCGCGGAATAGCGCCGCATCCTCCACAAAAAAGCTCGATATTTCTTACTTCTCTGTCAGCCTTCACTTTGAGCAGGATATTTTTTATCTTTAAGTAGTAGCACCATCTGATACGAGCGCCTTGAATGTCGCACCCCGTAGCTTTCGGCGTGCCTATTTTTTCGGGTTTTTGGTAATGGAAAATAAAATTAAAATCGGGCTGCTGTACGTTATGCTCATGATCTTGCTGCTGCCGGCAGCTAATCATAAGCTGAAAATCATTGACAGCGGCAAACTGAAAGGCGGATACAGGGATGCAGCGGATTCTGCGATCTCAGTATCAGGATGGTTCAGCGGGTCGTACCAGCGCAATAAAGAACGACATTTTAATGACTTCACAGGTTTCCGCGCTGACCTGGTAAGGCTAAACAACGAGATCGACTTTACTCTATTTGACATATGCCATGCCGGCTGGACCATAAAGGGGAAAAATGGATTCCTTTTTCAATACCCGTATATTAACGCATATTATGGCAAAGATTATTCGGGGTATCAACAAATACGGGAAAAGGCAATAAAACTAAAGGCTATACAGGATACGCTGAGCCGTTTAGGTAAAACGCTTATTCTCGCCTACCTGCCCAGCAAGGCATCATACTACCCCGAATACTTCCCTGATGACAGGGTAGAGGAAAAACGAGGCGTGACGAATTATGAGTCTTACAGGCATGTTTGCGACTCCCTTGGCATAAACCAGGTGGATATGGAAGCCTGGTTTCTATCGATGAAAAATAAAAGCAGTGAACCATTGTTTTCCAAGCAAGGTATTCACTGGAGCTATTACGGTGCGTTGCTCGCCGGCGATAGCCTGGTGCGTTACATAGAGCACATGAGAAATGTACGCATAAAGCACCCGATATGGACGCGGGTGGAGCATACAGACAGGTTGAGATATCTGGACGATGATATCGCCCAGGAACTGAACCTGATCTTCCCATATACAAGAGAAACAATGGCCTACCCTGTGCTGCAGGACGTGCAGGATACCGGGAACAAAAAAATCAATGCTGTGTACATAGGAGACAGCTATGCGTTTAAAATGATCGCCTTCAGCATATGTAAAATGAACGCCCATTGCGAATTCTGGCGCTATTTCGATGAAATAAATGACATCAACGGCCATAAGGTCACTTATATAAACGGTTATGACTGGAAGGCCGCAATAGACAACACAGACTGTGTGGTGCTGGCTTATACGGTATATAATTTCTGGCAACTGGGCAGCGGCTTTATTGAGCAGGCATATGATCGCTATTATCCACAGGGAACAAAGTCAAAGGAATCCGCTTATTAAGAGCTCTGTCAAAATATGATCCCACCTCACTTTGTGAGATGGGACCACGTTTTGATATGCAAATACTACATGCTAAGTATATTGTACTGACTACTCAACCACCAGCTTCGAAACATAGCGATTGCCTGATGTTGCTGCCGAAACGAAATAAATGCCAGCGGGTAGCGATGCGTTCACTCCAATTTCCGAATTTGTCATCGCAGTATATTTTTGTAATTGCCGGCCGGTCGGGTCGCTGACTGTAATAAGGACCTGCTCGGTAATATCTGACAATACTTTGACAGAGAATGATCCGGTACTCGGATTCGGGAACACCTGCAAGTTTGAAGTAGCCTTGTCCAATGCGTTTATTTTTGCAAGACAAGGGGCGGTATTTATCGGGAATTCGGCAACCGATGTACCGCATGAATTCGAAACGGAATAAGTCACTGTATCTATACCGGGTGCTATTGCAGATACAGCTCCGGCTCCCGTTACGCCTGCAACAGATGAATTTGTGACACCCCATGTTCCACCCGTAACAGTTTCGGAAAATGTTGTGGGTGCCGGGCAAACGAAATAAAATCCGGATATGGTACCCGCAGACGGTGCGGCATTAACTGTAACCACAACAGTTGCAAAACAACCCGAAGGCAAGGTGTAAGTTATGGTCGGAGTACCTGCGGACGCACCGGTAACTACGCCTGTGCCGGTTACCACCGATGCCAGTGCAGAACTGCTGCTATGCCAGACCCCGGTTCCTGCGTCAACCAATGTTGTTGTTGCTCCGACACACACACTCGTTGCACCGGAAATGGCTGCGGGCGCATTTAATACCTCCGCGCCAAGTGTCTGTGTGGTACCGGCCGCATAATATTCGCGACCGCGGATCCAGTCCACCACCAAAGTTCCCGCGCCGGAATTCAATAAACCGAACGGAGTGGACTGGTCGCCGGCTGGCACCGGTAAAGTTGTTGAGGTCAGCGAGCCTCCCGGCCATTGCGCGTTCGTATTAACACTGTTTCTTACGAAGCTCCATATCCCGGTGACGGCTCCCACGGATGTAGAAGTTGAAAAACCAGCCGAGTAATAAGGACTGCCATGAGTATCACCCAGGTACATGCTTGTTAAGTCCGTAAACATGCAGGCTCCATTGGTTGATGTATACAATCCCCCGTTTCCCTGTGCCAAATGTGGCCAGGTGCCTGTGGCAGACACAACATTCATTTCACTATAGTAGGGACCGCCAGCATAAGAAGATACGGACTCTAATACAGCCGAAGTAGCAGAGGACATAGTGTTAAATGAGACATTTCCGCCGCTTACCGTTATAGTACTACTGCCGTTGATCACGGTATTCCACATTGCAGGGTCTACACTTGACCCGGGGAAATCATCAAAAAACAAAAATGTTGCAGTACCGCTTGATGCTGCTGTTGCCGAACTATTGCCATAAAACATTTTTATTGTTGTAAAGCCACTTGCCGGGATCGAATTAACTTTTATCCAGATCTTGGTTGCTATTGTGTTCATGCCGCTTTCTATCCAATAGGGCAGATCGGTGCAGCTACCGTCCGTAAACCTGATGTCATCACCCGATGCAAGCATCTTGCCTGCCGACACCAGGGCAGCGGTATTAACAGTTATCGAGACCTGGTAGTTCGACACAACGGTGGAACCAGCATTTGTAACGGTTATTGGCATCTGGTATTGCCACGCACAGTTACATTGCGCGAGTGAATTTTGCTCCACAGCAAAAATAATTGCCAGCACTAAGGCCAACCTTGAAAAATAAATTTGTTTCATAAAACAAGCGTTTAGATTGTGATCAATTGTTATCACGCACTCCTTACGACCATAAGTAGCCATGCAATATTACGATTATTTTTTATTTTTTGAAAACAAGAGTCACAATTTCAAGCGTTTTCGCTTCGCACATGCTGGGCACAGGGCTATTTTGAGCTACATAGTCTGCTTATTTATTTTGAACAAAGGATATTATTTACCTTTAAATCAAATCTACCGCAGCCTCATGGTTTTCAGCAGCATACTGTTTATTTTCTATTTTCTGCCGCTGTTTTTTCTGGTTTATTACTTTGTTGATAAACGATACAAGAACAGCATCATTTTACTGGGAAGCGTTATTTTTTATGCCTGGGGCGCGCCCAAATTCATATTTGTTCTTTTGGGTACTACCGTGGTCGATTTCTATGTTGTCAGACTGATGTCGAAGCAAAGCAAAAAAGCATCGCGAAGGCTTCTGATGAGTTTGTCCATCTGCATTAACCTGGGGCTGCTCTTCTATTTCAAGTATTCGAACTTTTTTATCGAAAACCTGAATCATTTACTATTGCTGGCAGGGGTGAAGGAAATAGCGTGGACAAAATTGGTGCTGCCCATAGGCATTTCGTTCTACACGTTTGAGACCATTACTTATGTGGTGGATGTATATAGAGGAATTCACAAGCCGTTGCGCAATTTCTGGGATTATCAGCTGTACATTATTCTCTTCCCGAAACTGATCGCCGGGCCTATCATTCGGTTTCATGATTTTGCTGACCAGATATATGACCACACCACGTTTGAAACAACTGACAATAAACTAAGAGGCTTGTACCGCTTTTTTATCGGGCTGGGCAAGAAAGTGCTCATAGCAAATGTAATGGGCGCGAGCGCAGACGTAATATTCAAGATGCCCAACAATGAGCTCGGAACGATGACCGCGTGGTTTGGCGCGATAAGCTATACATTCCAGATATATTTCGACTTTTCGGGCTACTCAGATATGGCCATAGGACTGGGACTCATGATGGGGTTCCGTTTTCCGGAGAACTTTAATAATCCATACACAGCGGTGTCCATCACAGATTTCTGGAGGAAGTGGCATATGACGCTGGGCACATGGATGCGCAACTACTTGTACATACCCCTCGGTGGCAACAGGGTGAACAGCAGAATGAGGCTGTACTTCAACTTATGGCTCGTGTTTCTGCTGTCGGGGCTATGGCATGGCGCTGCATGGGGCTTTATAATATGGGGTGCCTACCACGGTTCATTCCTTGTACTTGAGCGTGTCTTCCTCGGGAAATGGCTGGAAAAAACCGGCAGGTTTGCAATTCTTTATACCTTCCCCGTAGTAATGATCGGGTGGGTGTTTTTTAAAACAGAAAATTTTTCGGCGTCAGTAAATTACCTCCGGAGGATGTTTACCTGGCACGTAAGTGACCTTCACTTGTGGCGACCCGACAAGGAGTATATCACCTTCCTGGCGCTGGCTGCATTCTTCTCATTTTTTACCGTGAATGAGATCGGAAAAAAAATTCAGCAAAAAATATTCTACAGCGACTACTCGATAAAGATGCACTTTGCCATGGCTTTTATCGGCATTTTGCTGCTTATCATTTCTGCGGGACGAATAACGGTATCGACATTCAATCCATTTATCTATTTCAGGTTTTAAACCGATGAACAATAAAACTAAAAAATGGATTTTGTGTTTCATTTTTATAGTACTGGCGTTGCCGGGGCTGAACCATAAATTACAGTTTATTAAAAGCGGTCCCCTTAACGGTAGTTTCAGGGCAATAGTGGATACAGATTTTGCAGTCGGCGACTGGATCCGCGGTACATACCAGCGCCGAAAGGAGCTTTACCTGAACGACGAAACAGGCTTCAGGCCGGACCTCGTGCGACTGAACAACCAGGTCGATTATTCTTTCTTCGATAAATGCCACGCCAACTGGACGATAAAAGGAAAGGATGGATAC
>CAYNGS010000069.1:0-9502 GCA_964396625.1 uncultured Flavipsychrobacter sp. | reverse complement strand
GTCGTCAGATGTACAAAGTATTTCAAAAACCTTCCGTGCGCCACATCGGCTTCAAGCATCAGCGCCTTCCCATTGAACAGTACGACAACATAGACATCCATGATGTCATGAATGGCTTTATGCAGTCCTATAGCAGCCACTTTCATCTGGCCGGCCGCAATAATAATACTGGTGAGAAAGCGGGCCACCTCCGGCTCAGGCCCTGCGAGGATGGCTTCGTCGAAATCATTGAGGTCGAAGTACACCAACCTGTTCTCCCCTTTATATGAACCAAAGTTCTCAAAGTGCAGATCGCCGCAAATCCAGCTCTTTACTTTGGGCTTGAACTTGTACAGTTTCACAAAGTCCTGCGCGAACAAGTGGCAGGTGCTCCTGTAAAAACGGAACGGGCTCTCCTTCATTGCATTCCATTTGAGATTGTGCAGCACCGTGGGTATCCCTGCATTGTACTGGTATATCCTTTTTAATACAGAAGCCATAATATAAATTTAATGCTTATTGTACATTTAGATAAGAGCCTATCGCCTCGCATTAGTATATGCTGTTATGCTTTCAATGTGAATTTGAGATTAATAATACATAACGGATGTTAACTCAATATTATTTTGGCCCAATGCCAGGGCTTCAGGACAATTATATTAAGCAACGATATATATGCAGATAAAGTAATGAGCATCAATCGGCCCGCGTCCATGTTTCTGTGCGGCCAATAAGCGAGAAGCCGATGTAACCCCGTACGTGCAGTTCGGCGCCCTTGCGAGTCATTTTACAACTGTATGTTTTACCGTTCTTCGGGTCGTAAATATTGCCGTCTTCGTACCCTAGCTCGCCATCTTTCTTAAAACCGCTTAGTATCTGCAACCCCAGCAATGGGTCGTTCTGCTTCGCCTTCTCGGGGTTCCGATAGTCAACCTTGGGCTTGCCATCGCGATTGGGTACCTTGAGCCAAACGATCTTACCATAGAACTTACCGTCGCTGGCTTTATAGATCTGTATTTTGGCGCTTTTCTCCTCGTTGTACCATGTGTGTTCTACAGGGTCTCCCTGGGCGAAGGTGGCCGTTCGCAGCCCAAGGGCGAGGAGAAGAAAAAACAGAACGTGTAAAGAAAATTTCTTGACCATACAGGACTCTTTAATATATCCCATGCAAAAATCCTGCCAGCTAGTTAGCGTCATCTATAGAACCAACGCCCGAGACCTCCTTTGAAATAACCGGGTGCCCTTTATACCTGATACTGCCCGCACCACTGATGCTGGCAGTCAGTTTTTGAGAAGCAGTTACTTCACTGGTACCTGCACCCGAGATCGAAGCTGTCAATTCGGCGGCCTGCAAGGGATAGGCCTTTATTTTTCCGGCGCCGCTGATCTCATACTCGGCTTTTTTTACCGTGCCTGCTTTTACGGTAATATCCGCAGCGCCTGAGACAGTGGAGTGAAAATTGTCGACGACGATATTATCGATGTTTACATGGGCGGCACCGGAGATATCCAGCTTGAAATCGCTGCCGGTTATGGCACCATTTATATCGGCACCAGGCGCGCCCTGCAGCGTGAGCGCTGTAAGAGATGGCACGGTGATCCGGGCATTGATATCTTCGCTGTCCATGGTCCACGAGTCGTCAAGATCGGTGTAGATGCGGAGCGTATTGTTCTCCACTTTTGTTTTGATGTGGGCCAGCACATTCTCATATCCGCTGAGCTGCACAGCGGGTTGGGCTCCTTCGCGTACGTCGATCACAGATTGCAGTGAAACCTCTATGGAGATGGCATTAAAGGTAGCAACCGCAGGTGTTACTTCCGTCTTCTTTCCTTCGCCTTTAAGCGTATTCGTTCCGCACGATGAAGCGAGAAGGACGATAGTAATAAAACAAGCGGCCTGTAACAGATATTTTTGCATAGGAGATAAATTTAGAATTGCTACTTGTATTGACGCACTCCCGTCCGCGTCATTCACTCCCCGTCAATGGGACTCACTTTTGTTACTTCTCCACCAGATGAAACCCAGGGTACCCATAATGGCCAACGGCAGCAGTGCAAGATAAACGATACCGCCATTGAGCCCTTTAGCACTTTTGTCATCGAGACCAGCAGCCGCCTTTGTACATACCGAGCAGCCCTGCCCATATGTCGCACCAGCCACCGCCATCGACAACAATCCCATCAGCACAAATTTTTTCATATTATAAAGTTACTTTACCCTATTCAAAATACAAAATGGCATTCATACCCCGCTTATAAATGCGGCACATAGTACGGACTAATAAGCATGTATACCAGCACGCCTGTTATGCTTACATACAACCATAGCGGCCATGTGTACCGAGCCAGCTTCTTATGCTTTGCATAGTCTCCGCTCAGCGACCTGTAGGCTGTAAATAAGATAAAAGGCAGGATGATGGTAGCGAGAAAAATATGCGTAATAAGGATAAACAAGTAAAAGAAATACAGTCCGTCGTGGGCGCCGCCGTACTTGGTCTCGGCAGCCAGCAAGTGGTGACCGATGTAGGACACGAGGAAAAGAACAGACAGCACAATGGCAATGAGCATAAGTCGCTTATGCAGCTCCAGCTTGCGTTGCCTCACCGCGACGTACGCCCAAATGAGCAAAACAGAAACCGTGCCGTTGACCATAGCATTGAACAGCGCCAGCACATGTACATTAAAACCGAGATCGAGGCCGGTAAGCGGCTTAAAATTGGTGAGAAACGAAACAGCACCAAACACTACAAAAGACACGATCCAGATCAGTAGTCTGGCCTGCTTGTCATTCTTCTTTAATACCGGGGTTAACATAGTCGTTCAAAATTCGAATTAATACTCCAAAAGGGTTTTATTTTTTATCGTGTTTTCTTTCTAAAGTAAGCAGGATAATATCGTCAGCGCACTTGTTGACGTCAGCAACATCAAGCCCGGCATAGTAGCCTCTTATGTACCTGTCGCGGTCCAGCAACACCATCTTCTCCGTGTGGATAAAGTCATCGGCACCTCCGTCGCCGGGGCCTACTGTTACACCAAGTTCGCTGCGGGCATAGTTGTAAATAGCTTTTTTATCGCCAGTCAAAAACCACCAGTGATCATGGTTTGCGCCAAAGCGGTCGGCATAGGCGCGCATCGCCTGGAAAGTATCGCGCTCAGGATTTACCGTAATGGATATGAACTGAACGATCGTATCGAGAGAGGCCTCTTTTTTAGGATCCTTTCTGAAGCTCGTCTGCAGCCGCTTCATATTGCTGGTAAGCTGCGGACAAATAGACGGGCAAGTGGTGAAAAAGAAATCAATGACAACGATCTTGCCCTTCAGCGAATTATTGATAGAGACTTTTTGCCCGAGCTGGTTTGTCAGTTCTATGTCGGCGACCCGGTGAAAAACGGTGTCTTCGGTCACCTTGCCATCGGTTATAACACTGTCTATTCTGTCGACCTTATAGTGCCCCGGCATCTTTATTTTGCCCTTGGACAACTGGTTGACAACTAAATAAAAAGAAAGCGGCAGCAATACTGCCACCGCAAATCCTAAAAGAAATTTACCGTTTGACCTCTTTTTACTCATGGTCAGGCGTAGCCGATTGTTGTATATGATGGCGTGCGGGCGACTCACTGTTCATTCTCAACCAAAAACCGCCATCGGCAAGGAACGCAATGATAAACCACACAAATAATACGAGTGGGATAAGCACTGTTACCATAAAATTTTTGAACTCGTCGCCGAGGTGCATGAACACCGCAACGATATAGCCCGCCTTTAACAGCGTAAGCGCAAGGAAGAAAAACGCTACCAGGGCCTTGGGCATCTGGTGGCTGAAGAACATACCCATTATTACCTCTGCAATAGTGATAACCAGCAGTATCCAGAATATCTTCCATATCCTTTTTACCTGGGTTTTGCTTTCTTCAGAATTAACATCGGTATGATGCTGCATTACGCCCGAGTAAAGCTTTGACTGATCGCCCTCGTACAGGTGCTGAATGCTGTTTTGATTATGGTGTGATGACATTTTGAATATTTTTAACCTCAAACTCCGCAAGGAGTCTTAAAGAAATTGAATAATGATTTTTATAACAGATAAAAGCAAGTGAATACAAATACCCAAACCAGATCTACAAAGTGCCAGTACAGGCCGATCTTTTCCACCATTTCGTAGTGACCGCGACGCTCATAAACACCGTTAACTGTATTTACGAGAATGAGTATATTGAATATAACACCTGAAGTTACGTGACCGCCATGGAAACCTGTGATGGTAAAGAAGTAATTAAAGAACAGGTGCGTAGACTGCATTGCAACCAGCGGCTGCGCGTTCAAAACTGCCTGAACCGATTCTTTATGCGGGTTGAAAAATCCTTTGAACTGAGCGACAGGGGTGCTGACATCTGTAAAGGAGCCCCACCAGCCGCCTTCGCCATGAAGGTGTGTCCACTCCCATGCCTGACAGCTAAGGAAGCAGATACCGCCCACGATAGTCCACAACAACCAAAAAGCAACATTTTTCTTGTCTTTATAGTGGCCGGCATGCACTGCAAGTACCATTGTCACCGAACTCATGATGAGGATAAAGGTCATCAAGCTCACAAACAAAAGCGGCAAGTTGTGCTCGCCCATGAACGGGAAAGACTTGAACACCTGGTTCGGATCGGGCCAAACTGCGCTAAAAAAGCGTGTAGTACCATAAGAAATAAGAAATGCACCGAATGTAAGAGCATCGGATAAAAGGAAGAACCAGGTCATCATTTTACCATAGCTCACGTTATAAGGCGAGCGTCCCCCACCCCATAATTTTGGTTCCGGTGCGGCTGTTACTACTGTTGTTTGTGACATAGACTATATTAAGTGTGCGATTTTAAGCTGAATCCGGGTGCGAATTTCGAAACAATTTTATTGATTTACCAGAAAGAAGACAAATAAATATAACCACAATACATCCACAAAGTGCCAATACGTGGCGACGATCTCCAGTCCGGTTGCATTGTATACCTTCACCCGTTTCCTAAATGCGCGGAAAAATACAATTAATAATGCAATTATCCCACCCAATAAATGTGTAAGATGTAATCCGGCGATAATGATGAGGAAAGACTCGCTGGGATTGCCGTTTAACCGCACGGCTTCGTACTGGTTGAGTACCTGCCCGTTTATTCTCACCTGCTGCAGCTGGTGATACAACTGATAAAAACCGGCAAACTGCAGCACGCCGAACATTATGCCGAGGAAAAGCGTGAGCGAGATAAGCTGCCTGTATTTGGGTATTTCTCTCTTTTTGAACGCCTTGATACCAAGATAAAAAGTGACGCTGGAGATGAGTATGACCACCGTGGAATACCAAAACGTGGCCGGCAAATTATAATAACGCCAGTTGCCCTGGGCTTCGCGAACCATGTAACCGCTTGTAAGCCCTGCAAATGCCATGCTCATACTGGCAATAGCGATCCACATCATAAATTTCTGCGGATGTATCTTTCTCCTTGACCCTCCAACCTCCAACGGTGAGCTGATTTTTGTTTCCATATTATTTTCCATCCCTCTGCACCCGCGACAACGGGCTTTCCCTTTAAAAAAATTTATCCGCCCTACCCGGCAGCACTATATCTTATCAATCACCAGCGCAAGCAGGATCGTAGGCAAGTATATAAACGATGCAAACATGACCCTGCGGGCCGACTTATGATCATTCTTCAGATAAAAAACAATTGACGCGGCAAAATACATCATGCCACAAAGCACACACACCCACATGCCAATAGTGCCGGTAAGGCCAATAACATGGGGCACCATGGCCATTGGTATGAGCACCAGGCTGTATAGCATGCACTGAATACCGGTAAAACGAGTTTCACGCTCGCGGGTGGGCAGCATACGTATGCCGGCGCGGTTATAATCATCAAACGCTACCCAGGCAATGGCCCAGAAGTGGGGAAACTGCCAGAAAAACTGCAACGTAAACAACACCCAGCCGCCCATGCTAAAGCTGCCCGTGGCAGCTACCCAGCCTATGAGCGGGGGCAATGCACCGGGGACAGCACCAATTAGCACAGCAATAGGGTGCACTTTTTTCATTGGCGTATAGGCGAATGCATACAACAGCAACGAAATAAAGCTGAGCGCACCGGCCAGCGGATTGAAGTAGTAAGCCAAAAGCGTTGCACCGCTTATACCGGTGAGCGCTGCGAATATCCAGGCCTCAATGTGCGTCATACGACCATCGGGCATGGGACGCATACGAGTGCGCTGCATAAGTCCGTCGCTTTCGCGCTCCAGTATCTGGTTGATGGTATTGGCGCCGCCTGTAACGAGCATACCGCCAAGAAAAAGTGTGACGATCTGCCTCCAGACCAGCATATCATTCCATGCGAAATGAACAGAAGGGGCCATGAGGTAACCTATGACACTGCTGAACACAACCATGCCACTGAGATTGGGCTTTAATAACTGGTTGTAGTCCCGCGCGCGCGCCAGCGCCACCATATGCCATTTTGCCTTAATCGGCTCTTGCCGCAACATCAAATTATAAATAAAAGTAGGGCGCAAAAGTACAATTATTTATGGAGGAATTCCGCCGATTTCAGCGATGTGCATAAATTGTTTCGGATAAATTGGAGATTTCTTTAAACCGAAGAAAAATCAAGCTTTTTTAAAGGATCGGAAAATTTCCCGTCGCCTCATATCTCATTTTCGCGCAAAAAAATACCGGGCGCCAAATGTGATCATGAACCGTGCAAAGCCTTTACCAAGGCCAATATTAAAATTAAGTTGATTATCTCACATTATCACATCATTATCGCACTCCGAACCCTGAAGGGGCTTTACAATATGTGCCCACGCAGGGCAAGGTTCAATATCGCACATCATCACATTATCATCACACATTATCACATCATTATCACATTCGTCAAACTGCCTCGTCCCTAAATAGGTTTACACCGTTGTCAGATAATCCCGGGTTTCGCTTACTGTCATTTTGTTCGTCGCCGGGTTTTGTTCACGATGTTTCGTCCCCTGAGTCTTTATAGGTGGCTTAAATATTATTTGCTTCCCCTTGCGTGTGAAGACGCATACAATGCGTCCCGACCGTCCTTTGTGAGTGGAGACGCATGCAATGCGTCTCTACGGGTATTGATGAATAATAACATCAAATATTGTACCGTTTTATTTGCAGCCCAGCGCCTGTTATTCACATTTTCGGCAGGTTTTTCGAATCAAAGTTGCTCCGGGCCGGCTCGTGGCTATGCCTGAAAAATGTCAGTAACTTTTTGCCTTCAAAGAAAACAGGGTTGGCTTTTGGCCAACCCTGTCATTTCTATCCATCAAACAAAAACTAAACTAAAAACAAACTAAAACAAAAACTAACGTATAACAACCTTAGCCTGGTACCTGTCGTGTTCGGTGATGGCCGAAACGAGGTAGATACCTGCCGGGCTGCTGAGTGTAATATTCAATTCCTTATTTGTGGTTGTCGTGTATTCTTTAACCACTTCGCCAACCACGTTGGTCACTGTTACATGAACCGGTTCGCTATTGTCAGAAACCAGGTTGATGGTGAATGTGCCTTCGTTAGGGTTGGGATATGCTTTCAGCTCAGTTATTGAGTTAGCAACTGCCCTGGTGCCACTAACGCAATCACCGGGATTAGGCACTGTTACTGCCAACCGGGCCGTTACTGTTCCGCAAACGTTGGTATAAGTGTAAATAATATTGTCTGTGCCAGGGAATACACCGGTAACGACACCAGCAGCATTTACCAGTGCTATTGAATTGTCGGCGCTGCTCCAGGTTCCGCCTGTGGCTATGTTTGACAACACTATTGTGTCGTTTATGCAAACCCTGGTATTTCCTGTTATTGTTCCCGCATCGGGCAACTGATTCACTGTAACAGTTACAGTTGCTGCATCAGAACTGCCACAGCTGTTCTCAGCAACATAGCTGATGGTTGCAGTGCCCGGAGCCATACCTGTAACAATACCCAATGAATTTACGATAGCTACTGAAGTATTATCGCTAAGCCATGTGCCGGCAGCAGGCATATCGTGAAGCGCAGTAACCGAACCAGCACAAACAAAAGGCACGCCTGATATTGGATCAGCAACTGGTAAAGGATTTACGAACAGAGCAGTGGTTGCATATGCAGTGCCGCAGCCATTGGACTCAGTATAGCTGATGGTTGCAGAACCTGCCGCCACCGCCGTTGCTATACCTGTAGAATTTATGGTTGCAACGGTAACATCACTGCTGCTCCAAACACCACCTGGTGTTGCATTATGCAGGGTGGTACCAGTACCCGGACATACCGCTGAAGATATGCCTGTAATAACTGAGGGTGTCGCAGGCAACGGATTTACCGTCACCCAGGCAGTAGCCGATACGCTGCCACAACCATTCACCATTGTATAGCTTATCGCAGCCAGACCCGCTGCATGACCGGTAACATCGCCCGATGGAGATACAGAGGCAACGAGGAAGTTGCTGCTGCTCCATGATCCACCTACTGTTGTCTCGCCAAGCGTTGTTACAGCACCGGCAGCACATACAGAGGTTGTTCCGGTAATAGCAGCCGGTGTTGTTGGCAATGGATTTACCGTTACAGCAGCGCTGGTGAAGGCGGTGCCACATGTATTCGTTTTAGTATAAACAATAGAAGTTGTACCGCCGCTGAGGCCGGTAACCATACCCGCGGCGTTAACTGTAGCCACGCCAGGATCAGCACTGGTCCATGTACCGCCAGAGGTAACGTCGTTTAACAAAGTACCGCTTGCCTCACATACTGTTGTAGTACCTGTAATAGCAGCCGGAGTTACGGGCAGTGCATTGACAGTGACGAATGATGTAGCAGATGTGCTGCCGCAAGCATTAGTTACAGTATAGCTTATGTTGGTAGTGCCGGCAGTTAAACCGAGCACAAGACCTGAAGCGGCATCTATTGACGCAACAGAAGTGTTGCTGCTGCTCCAAGACCCGCCGGAAGTGGCATCGGACAGAGAAATAGCGCTAAGCTGGCAAACCGTTACAGAACCTGAAACAGCGCCCGGAGCCGGAGGAGGAGGATTAATACTTAATGTAGCGACAGCAGTGCAACCTGTGCCGATGACATAGCTGATGGTAGGTGACCCTGCTGAAACGCCGGTTACAACACCGAGGCTGCTAACAGTAGCAAGTGTTGCGTCGCTGCTGCTCCATGTACCGCCGGTTGTAACATCTGCCAACGGCGTGGTAGCACCGATACAGACATTTGTGGAACCGGTAACTGCTGCAGGTACCGCCTGGAATACAACCGGGACAGTAGCCTTACAACCCGTAGAGAATGTGTAGCTGATAACAGCAGTTCCGGGAGTAACTCCGGTAACAACACCAAGATCAGGATCAACTGTAGCAACAGTCATATCGCTGCTGGTCCAGGTACCGCCAGGCAAGCCTTCTATAAGTGATATTGCTGTTCCAAAACAAACGTTTGTTGTGCCGGAGATGGGCAATGGGGCGGGATTAACCAAAATAGTTGTCGCCGTCATACAGCCT